>NZ_SOHC01000045.1:0-45932 GCF_004403955.1 Cryobacterium sp. TMT1-2-1 | reverse complement strand
CGGGCGCCGCGGCGGGCACGCCGACGCCGGACTCGGTCACGCCGGCGGCCGGAGCGGCCTCGGGCGCCGACTGTTCGGCTGGAGCGGCCTCGGGCACGGGAAGCGGAGGCAGCTGCGGGGTGGAGGCGAGCCGGGCCATCAGGCTCGCCTTGAGGCCTTCGGACGGCTGGACCGGGTCCGCCGCCAGGCCGAGCGCGAGCGCGGTGTCGCCGAGCTCCGCCGCCTCGGTCCTGGCCTCGTCGGATCCGGCCAGGTACGCCTCGTAGACGTCCTTGTCGTCCGCGCCGAGCGCGTTCAGGGCATAGGCGCCGGACAGGTCGGCCGGGTTCTGCTTCTGCTCGGTCATGACGCCACCCCCAATTCGTCTCGCAAGCGGATCATCCCGTCACGCAGACGGGTTTTCACGGTGCCGAGCGGAATGTCCAGGCGTTTGGCGACTTCGCTGTGACTGAACCCGCCGTAGTACGCGAGGCTGACCGCCTCGCGTTGGAGTTCCGTCAGTCTGGACATCGCCTTCTTCACCCTTTCGTGCTCGATTCGAACTTCTACGGTTTCGGAAACATGGTCGTATTCGACCGCGAGATCGCGGATTCCGATCTTCTGGTCCCGGTCGCGCCCGGCCTGCGACGCGCGAATCCGGTCGACCGCCCGCCGGTGGGCCATCGTCATAATCCAGGTCGATGCCCCGCCACGCGTCGGTTCGAACCGCGTAGCGCTCTGCCAGATCTCCAGGAAGATCTCCTGGGTCACTTCTTCGGACTGTGCATGGTCGACCAGCAGGCGTTTGACGAGGCCAAGAACCCGCGGGGCGATCTCGTCGTACAGTTCTCCGAATGCCGCCTGGTCCCCGTGCGCGATCCGGCCGAGCAGCTCCTCCCTGGTGGCAGGAGCCGTCGACTCGGAGTCGTACGTGGAGTCGGCAGTCATGAGAACAAGCATGTCAGGTCTCGTCATGTTCCATGTAGAGGGTTCGGTGCCGAGTCCCGCGCGGATTGGTCGAATGTCTCGTGTCCGGGCAACCGGTGGCCCCCTCGACAGTCGCGTGGGACGACCGGAGGTGGACGACCGGAGGTGAAGGTCGGGCCGCAGAACGCCTCTCGGCGTGCGGCCGCTCTAGGCGGCGAATATTGGAGCCCGGGGTTACTGCGGCCCGACCATAACCCAGTGTAAACGAGGTCGGCCGCGGTCGGCGCGCTGTTCGCCCTGAGCGATGGCCTCGCCCGGGGCGGCTCGTTCAGTCGAGCGAGTGGTGGCGCCAGAGGCGGGCGCAGGCGGCGAAGTCCTGGGCGGTGGTGGAGAACCGGAGCGCCCGCGTGGTGAGCTCGGACGACCGGGCCGGCTCGGTGGCATCCAGGTCGTCGGCAACGCTCGTGCACCCGGCTCCGGTGACCCGGCAGAACGCGGCGGCGCGGTCGAGTGCGACGGCGAAGTCGCCGGAGAACGCGCCGCGGAGGATCTCGTCGGCCACCGCGATGATCTCGGCCGGTCCCGTCGGGATCGACGCGCCCGCCACGACGGGGTCGATCGACACGGTCACGTCCACCCCACGCTGGTAGAGGAACGCCGTGCCGTCGGGGTCCTGCCGGATCAGCAGCCGAATCAGGTACATGCGCCAGAGCGCGCCGGGCAGGCTGCGGGGCGTGGCCCGGGACCACAGCTCGGCGACCGTGTCGATTCCGTGCTCGTCGGTGTACGCGATGAGGCGCTCGACGATGCGCGGATCCGGGTCGCTGCGCACGCGGGCCAGGAGGGCCTGGGCGGTTTCATGGGCGACGCGGCTGATCGACGCCGGGTCGTCCCCGCCCTGGAACGATTCGAACTTGCTGCCGGAGAACTGGGTCGGCTTGTGGAAGTCCTCTGCCATCGTGTCCTCCCTCGGTTTGTCGGATGGTCGTGGGCCTGCATCAACGGTACCGACAAAAGCTCCGGGAAATCCGCGATAGATTATTACCCGCGGGCCTCTAGCTCAGTTGGTAGAGCAAAGGACTTTTAATCCTTGGGTCGTCGGTTCGAGCCCGACGGGGCCCACCCTCGCGCCTCTCGTGCGCCTCCGGCGCCGAATCAGGCAGCTTCGCTCCCAGTTCCCTCGGTTATCCTGATCGCGGCCCGCGAACACTACGAGCGATACGAGAGGATGCCGAATGCAGGACCCGATCCTCCTGGACGTGCTGCTCGTGCTCGTGCTCGTCGCCTCGCTGGTCAACGGCTATCGCAGCGGCCTGGTGCGCAGCCTGAGCGGCATCGCCGGGATCGTCGCCGGCGGCACCGTCGCGTTCTTCCTCGTTCCGCTGATCGGGCCCTGGATTCAGGCACCGGAATGGCGCACGCCGGTGACCCTGGGGGCCGCACTGGTGCTCGTGCTCGGCGGCTTCACGGTCGGGGAGTCGATCGGCCACGCCATCCGTCGCCGCGCGCACCGCACGAGACTCCGCGTGGTCGACCGGGTGCTCGGCGCGGGCGTCGCCCTGGTCGCGACCGCCCTGGTGATCTCCATGCTGGCGTTCAGCATCGGCGCCCTCGGGGTGCCGTTCCTGTCGCCGGCGATCGCCTCGTCCGGAACGGTCCGGACGATCAACGAGCTGACCCCCGACCCGGTGGAGCGCTTCCTCGCCCAGCTTCGCTCGAGCGCAGTGGAGGATGGGCTGCCCCGCATCGTCGAGGCCTTCACCGGTCCCAGCCCGGACATCCCCACTGTCGATACCGGCAGCCCCGCCCTTGTCACCGCGGCGCGGTCGGTGCTGAAGATCACCGGGAACGCCTATGCGTGCGGGCAGAACCAGTCGGGCAGCGGCTTCGTCGTGGCCGCCGGCCGCGTCGTCACGAACGCGCACGTCGTCGCCGGCGTGAGCGAACCTGTGGTCGAGGTGCCGGGCGGCGGCGCCCTGCCGGGCCGGGTGGTTTACTTCGACCCGGTCGACGACCTCGCCGTGATCGCGGTCAGCGGCCTCACCGCAGCCCCGCTCCAGCTGACCGGGAACCTCGCGCCGGGAACCGAGGCAGTCACCGACGGCTACCCCCTCGGCGGCCCCTTCGACTCCGATCCGGCCGAGGTGATCTCCGTCGCCTCGGTCGGCGTGGCCGACATCTACGGCCAGAACCCGTCGCCGCGGCAGGTCTACACGCTCGCCTCCGACGTGCAGCAGGGCGAGTCGGGCGGGCCGCTGCTCAGCCTCGGCGGAGAGGTGGCCGGCGTCATCTTCGCCAAGGCCGAGGACACGCCCAACGTCGGCTACGCGCTGGCGATGGAGGAACTCGCGCCGGTCGCGGCCCGGGCGGCATCGCTTAGCTCACCGGTCGCATCCGGTCACTGTGTCAACGACTAATTGTACCCGGCAGCACCGCGGCGATTCGTGCGCCTGGGGCCGCCATTGGTACGTTGCTCGGTAGCAGTTGTCACTCTCTTCGCTGAGGCTGGCCCGGCGATCAAAGGAGATCCTGCATGCTCTCGTACACCGACGCACCGTCAGACCAGCCGCTTCTCGAATGCACCATCGGTGTGGATTTCGAACGAAATGTGGCGCTGTTCGGCGATCGTGACGCCCTCATCGAGGCCGCCACGGGCCGAAAATGGACCTACACCGACCTGAACGCCGAGGTGGATGCGCTGGCCCGCGGCCTGCTCTCCCTCGGGGTCCGGCGCGGCGACCGGATCGGCATCTGGTCGCCCAACTGCGCCGAGTGGACGATCGTGCAGTACGCCACCGCGAAGGTCGGAGCGATCCTCGTTAACGTGAACCCGGCGTTCCGCTACGGCGAATTGGAATACGTCGTCAGGCAGTGCGGGATGCGCATGCTCATCACCGCCCCGTCGGACAAGAACAGCGACTACGCCGCGATGGCGCGCACGGCGCACCAGGACTGCGAGGACCTGGCCGAGCTCGTCTTCATCGAGCCCGACGGCCACGCACGGCGTCCGGGCGAGTTCAGCTACGCCGAGGTGGCGGCCGGGTCGGCCGACGTCGCCCCGGCGGAGCTGGCCGCGCGCCTGGCCGGACTCGAAGCGACCGACCCGATCAACCTGCAGTACACCTCGGGCACCACGGGCTTCCCCAAGGGCGCCACGCTCACGCACCGCAACATCCTCAATAACGGATTCTTCATCGGCGAGCTGCTCGATTACACCGAGCAGGACCGGGTCGTGCTGGCCGTGCCGTTCTACCACTGCTTCGGCATGGTCATCGGCAACCTCAATATCTACTCGCACGGCGCCGCGGCCATCCTCCCCGGCCGCAGCTTCAGCCCGGCCGCGGTGCTGCAGGCCGTGCAGGACCATCGGGGCACCTCGCTCTACGGCGTCCCGACCATGTTCGTCGCCGAGCTGGCGCTGGCCGACTTCGCCGACTACGACCTCTCCACCCTGCGTACCGGGGTGATGGCCGGGTCGACCTGCCCGGTCGAGGTGATGAAGCGCGTCATCGGCGAGATGCACATGAAGGATGTGGCCATCTGTTACGGCATGACGGAGACCGCGCCCGTCTCGACGATGACCCGCAGCGATGACGGCATCGACCGCCGCACGTCGACGGTCGGCCGGACCATGCCGCACCTGGAGAACAAGATCGTCGACCCGGACACCGGCCTGACGGTGGAGCGCGGCGTCATCGGCGAACTGTGCACGCGCGGCTACAGCGTCATCTCCGGGTACTGGAACGAGCCGGAGAAGACCGCCGAGGCGATCGACGGCGACGGCTGGATCCACACCGGCGACCTCGCCGTCATGGACGAGGCCGGGTACATCAGCGTCGAGGGCCGGATCAAGGACATGGTCATCCGCGGCGGGGAGAACATCTACCCGCGCGAGATCGAGGAGTTCCTCTACCTGCACCCCTCCATCCAGGACGTGCAGGTCATCGGCGTCCCCGACGAGAAGTACGGGGAGGAGCTGATGGCCTGCATCATCCTCAAGCCCGGCGCCGAGATGATCTCGGCCGACGACCTCGCCGATTTCTGCCGCGGCCGACTCGCCCACTTCAAGGTGCCCAGGTTCACGGACGTCCGGGAGAGCTTCCCGATGACGGTCTCCGGCAAGATCCGCAAGATCGACATGCGGGACGAGGCGATCGCCCGGATGCGCCTGGGGGCCTGAGCTCCCGGGGCCCGTGCCCCGGTGTCCGTGCCCCGGAACTACCCGGTGGGCCCGGCCCGGAGGTCGTCGAAAGAGACGACGAGGGTGCTGGGGCTGGCACTGCCACTCAGGTAGTTGTACAGGCCGATGCCTCCCGCCGACTGGAGCGCGGCGGTGGAGTCGGTGGCGGTGAGCTGCCAGGCGACCGGCTCGGTCGTGCCGACCTTCCACACCGTGGCCCGGATCGTCGTCGGCGAGAGTCCCGTCACCTGCACGCGAAGCTGGAGGCGGTCGCCTGAGAGGTAGGTCAGGCCGGGGACGGTCGTGCTGAGCAGCACCGTGTTCGTGCTGCGCTGCAGCTGCAGCTTCACCGATCCGTTCGCATCCACGACGACGCGCGCGCCGTAGGTGGCCGCGCCCACGCGCCGCCCGATCAGGCCCGCATAGATGCTGCTGGCCGTCGGCCTGGTGAAGGACACCGTTGCGCTGAGCTCGGTGTCGCTGGAGGACACGCCGTCCAGGTACGCGAACCGGTTCGACCCGGCCGGGCTGGTCACTGCGGCTGCGCCGCCGTCGACGGCGAAGTTGGCCGCCGTGCCGGACGTCGTCCAGGCTCCACCGATCTCGGCCGACCCGAGGCCATTGCTGACCGTTCGGGTGAACGAGTCCTGCGCCAATGTCGACCCCGCGGGCGGCGGTGGTGGGGGCGGCGGTGTGACCTCGGACACCGTGAGAGCGTGGCCGACCGTACCCGTGGCGCCGGCATTGTCCGTCACCGTCAGGGTGACCTGGTAGGTACCCGCGGCGGCATAGGTGTGGCTCGCCGTCACGCCGGTCGCCGTCGCCCCGTCACCGAAGGTCCACGCATAAGACGCAATCGTCCCGTCCGCGTCCGTGGACCCCGACCCGTTCACGGTCGCGGTCAGGGCATTCGCGCTGCTCGTGAACGCCGCGACGGGCGCCGCGTTCGACGCGACGGCGCCGAAGGGGATGCGCTGGACCTTCAGCACCGCCGCATCGGCCACGACGGTGAACTTCGTCCACTCGCTGGTGCCGCCCTTGACGGTGATCCTGGACAGGTTCGGCACAGCGGATGCGACGCCATAGTAGGAGCGCCAGGTCGACGACATCAGGGGCTTGTCGCTGGCCCAGTTGTGGGTGTCCCCGTTGACCAGGAAGACCGGTTTGGCGAAGCTCAGGCTCTCGGCTGCGATCGTCTTCACGAGCGATTGGAAGGCGGTTCGGTAGGTCGAGCCGTCCGCTCCGGGGGCGAACATGTCCGCCTGCGTGATCAGGACCACGGCACGGCTTCCGTTGGCCCTGGCCTGCGCGAAGGCGTCGCGCATCAGGGTGTTGCCGGCGTTCGTCCGGGCGGTCACCTCCGCCTTCTGCGCCGTCGTCGGCGATGAGTAGCCCAGGCCCGTCCACGTGTTGAGGTCGTTGTTGGAGCCGACGATGTGCACGGCCGCGATGGTCATCCCGCCGGCGTCGAAGAGCACGTTTTCGGGGTACCCTGACTGCGCGCTGACGCCGATCCGGTTCATCCCCAGCGTTGTTCCCGGGGCCGGGAAGAACGTCCTGCGCACAGCGCTCAACCGATCCAGGGGGTTGGCCTTCCCCACGGTCGCGCGGTGGCAATCGGCCCATTCGTTGTCGCCGGGAGTGTAGACGAAGGGGTCGACGAATCGGTCGAACTGTGTCTTGATCGCCGAGTAGTACGAGTCGGTGCAATTGAGGGGGCTACTGATGTCGCCGAGATGGCTGGCCAGCTGAACCGTAGGGTCGGCATTGATCTGGTCGATCTGACGGGGGAATGCCGCAATCTGGGCGGACCCGTACGGCACGTCGCCGATCACCGCGAAGGAGAACGAATCGGCGGCGGCGGCCGGCACCGGGGCGCCGGCCAGCGGGAGGCCGGCCAGCAGGAGCGCCGCTGCAATGACGGGGACGAATTTCCTGGATCGCACGGATGCTCCAAGCCGGGCGCGCTGCCCACGATGACGACGACGGAGCCTGCGACATGCACGAGTCGAAGGAGGTCCGGACAGCAAAAACGGTACACCGGGCGCGCGAGTCTCCGCTACGGCCATAAGGAGATTGGCCGCGGAGCGCCCGGCGGGTCAGCGGATCAGCGGGTCAGGGCGAGCATTCCCTGGGCCACCGCGAAGATCACCAATCCGGCGAGCGCGCCGACGACCGTGCCGTTGATCCGGATGAACTGCAGGTCCCGGCCCACCTGCAGTTCGATCTTCTCGGACGTCTCGGCGGCATCCCACCGTTCGACGGTTTCGGTGATCACCCCGGCGATCTCGTGGCGGTAGCTCTGCACGAGGTGGCTGAGCGCGTCGGCCAGCCAGCGGTCGATCCGGGCGCCGAGGGCGGCGTCTTCGGCCAGCCGCTCCCCGACATCCGTCACGGTCGACTGGATGCCGGCGCGCAGGCCGCTCGACGGGTCGGCCAGGGCGTCCGCCAGCGTCGCCTTGGCCGACTCCCAGGCCTCGCCGGCGAACTCACGCAGCCGGGCGTTGTCGAACAGGCCGGCCTTCAACGACTCGACCCGGGCGATGGTGTCCGGGTCGTGCTGCAGGTCGCTCATCAGTTCGGCCAGGTACCGGTCGATCGCCTGCCGGAGCGGATGCCCGGGCTGCGCTCGCACCGCGGCGACGAAGCCGAGCACCTCCCGGTAGGCCTTGTCGTCGACCATCTCGCCGACGAAACCGGGCAGCCATCGCGGCAGCCGCTGGGACACGGCATCCCCGAATGCCTCCGGGTGAGCGGCCAGCCAGTGTTCGGTGCGTTCGAGCACCGCGTCGACGGCCGCCTCCTGCTGCCCCGCGGCGACCAGGCGCGAACCCACCCGGCCGAGGCTCGGCGCCCACTCCGGGCGCAGCAGGTGCTCGCGCACCACGGCCTCGATCAGGTCCTTCACGGCCTCGTCGCCGAGCAGCCGGAGCATGCCCGTGCCCGCGACCGCGAGTTCGTCGGCGACCCGCCGGGCGTTCTGCGGCCGACCCAGCCAGCCGCCGAGCCGCCGGGACACCCCGAGGGACTCGAGTTTGCCGCGCACGACGACTTCGGAGAGGAAGTTCGTCTCGACGAATTCGCCCAGGCTCGCGCCGATCTCGTCCTTGCGCCGGGCGATGATGTTCGTGTGCGGGATGCGCAGCCCGAGCGGGTAGCGGAACAACGCGGTCACCGCGAACCAGTCCGCGATCGCGCCGACCATGCCGCCCTCGGCCGCGGCCCGCACGTACTCCAGCGCCGGGTAGCGCTCCTGCAGGGCGAAGGAGACGGCGAAGACGACGGCCATCACGCCGAGCAGCCCGGCCGCGAGGCGCTTCATCCTCGTGAGGGCCGCCCGGCGGGCCGCGTCCTGCGGGCCCAGGGCGGGCCGGGCCGGGGCCGTCCGCGCGTCAGCCACCAAAGCCCTCGTGACGGATGCCCCAGCGCAGGGTCCAGGACTCGCCCGGCGCCAGGGCGCGCAGGCCGGCCCCTGAGTTGAAGGCGTTGGCGGGCGCGGTCATCGGCTCGATCGCGACGGCCTGCCCGCGCACGGGTTCGCTTCCTTCGGCGCTGACCGGGAAGTTCCGCGGTGTGAACACCTGCACGTACCGCATGTTCTCATCGCCCCAGAGCACGACGCAGCGTCCGTCCGGCGCCGTGAGCGAGTGCTCCGTGCGCCCGTTCGTGAACGCCACGCTGCCGAAGCCGTCGTCGAGGTCGAGGTCCCGCACCGTTTGGCCGTTCCGGAGGTCGAAGGGGGTGCCGTCGACCGGCGTCTCGCCGACCGGGTTCAGCCGGTCGTCGACGTCGATGTGGGTACCGGCCGCGACCCGCAGCACGAGGTCGCCGGTGGGCACGTCGCCGATCTTCAGGTACGGGTGGGCGCCGAGGGCGACCGGGGCATCCGCCTGCCCGACGTTCCGCAGAACGTGGGTGACCTCGAGGCCGTCGGCGGCCAGGGTATAGGTGACCTCGGTGTCGAGCTGGAACGGGTAGCCGGTCTGCGGGAAGACCGTGGCGCCGAGGGTGACCGATCCCGCCGTGCGGTCGAGCTCGCGGTAGGGAGCGAACCGGAGCAGGCCGTGGCTGGCGTTGCGCAGGGCCGGCTCGGTCAGCGCGAGCTCCCGCTGCACGCCGTCGTGAACCCAGACGCCGTCTCGGATGCGGTTGGGCCAGGGAACCAGCACGATCCCGGCGGCCTTCGGCGGCACCGCCTCGGACGGGAAGGTTTCGACCAGGTCTATGCCGCCAACGGAATACGCCCGGAGGCCGGCCGCGACCTCGGTGACGGTCGCCCGGGCCGGCCCGGCCGGCGTCGCCGCCGTCAATTCGTACTGGTGTCCCGTTGCTGCGCGCATGGGTTCAGCCTATTCCGGCCCGGAGCGCCTCGCGCCGGCGCGGACCCTAGCCCTTCGAGGCCGCGTTGATCGTGATCGTGTCGATCCCACCGTCCGAAACTCCCCAGGCCTCGAGGATCTCGGCGTAGGAGCCGTCGTCGACCATGGACTGCAGCGCCGCCTGCACGGCTTCGGCCATGCCGGAATCCTTGGCGACGGCCATGCCGTAGGGCGCCGCGTCAAAGGTCTCCCCCGCGGTCTGCAGCTTGCCCTTGAGCTGTTCGATCGCATAGAGGGTGACGGGCGAGTCAGCGGTGAACGCGTCGGCCTGGCCGAGCGTCACGGCGGTGGCGGCGGCATCCTGAGTGTCCAGGGCAACCTTCTCGATCGGCTTCTTGCCCGCGGCCACGCAGGCGGCGCTCTTCTCCGGGATCTCGACGCTGTCCTGGTAGGTCGTCGACTGCACGGCGACCTTGAGTCCGCAGGCATTGTCCGGGTCCACCGTCTTGCCGGTGGCCGAGGCCCACTGGATGCCCGCGGTGTAATAGTTCACGAAGTCGACCTGCTTCTCCCGCTCCAGGTTGTCGGTGAAGGAGGACTGGCCGACGTCGATCGTGCCTCCGACGATCCCGGGGATGATGTTTTCGAACCGGGCGATCGTGTAGCTCGGGGTAAGCCCGAGCTTCGCCGCAATCGCGTCGCTGACCTCGATGGCCCAGCCGATGGGCTCGCCCGCATCGTTCTTGAATTCATTCGGCGCGTAGTTCGGGCTGGTCCCGAAGACGAGGGTTCCCGCCTTCGCGAGCGAGTCCGGCAGGAGCGCGGCGGCCGCGTCATCCTTCTCGACGACCGTCCCGGACGGTGCCGGGCTCCCCTCCGCGCTCGGCGCGGAATTGTCGACACAGCCGGTCAGCAACAGGGTTGCGATGGCGGCGAGGGCGGGGAGGGCATGACGAGAGCGCATGGACGATCCTTTGGTTGGGAGTGGTCCCACCCTAGGGGACGACGGCGGTGGCCCTGCCGCCGGTGATGCGCACCAGCTCGTCGAACGTGGTCGGGAACACCGTGTGGGCGTGGCCCGCGGCCGCCCATACGACGGGGTAGCCGGCGAGCGCGACATCCACCAGGGTGCGCACCGGCGACGGATGCCCCACCGGCGCGACCCCGCCGATCACCTGCCCGGTCGCCTGTTTGACGGTCTCCTTGGAGGCCCGCCCGATCGTGCCGCCCAGCTGCTCCCCCAGCCACGCGGCATCGACCCGGTGGGCGCCGCTGGTGAGCACGAGCAGCGGCTCGCCGTCGAGGGTGAAGATGAGCGAGTTGGCGATCGCGCCGATCTCGATGCCGAGGGCCTCTGCCGCGGCCTGGGCGGTGGTGGCCGCCTCGTCGAACCAGCGGATCTCGGGGTGGAGGCCGTGCCGGCCGAGCGCGCTGCGAACGAGGTCGACGGCGGGATGTTCGGTGTTCACCATGCCCGAAAGTCTAAACGGCGGCCGCGACTAGGCTGCGGGTATGGCAATCGATCCTTCCGCGCGCATCATCGTGCTCCCGAACCTTCCCGCCCCGAGCGTGGCCGACTCCGCCTTCGTGGCCTCGGGGGCCGTCCTGGTGGGCCGGGTCACCCTGGCCGGGCGGGCGAGCGTCTGGTACAACTCCGTGCTCCGCGCCGAGGCGGAGCCGATCACGATCGGCGAGGGGTCGAACCTGCAGGACAACGTGTCCTGCCACGTCGACGGCGGCTACCCGCTCACCGTCGGGCGCAATGTGTCGGTCGGCCACGGCGCGGTGCTGCACGGCTGCACGATCGAAGACGACGTGCTGATCGGCATGGCGTCGACGGTCATGAACGGCGCCGTCATCGGCGCCGGCTCCCTCATCGCGGCCGGCGCGGTCGTGCTCGAGGGAACCGTGGTTCCCCCCGGCTCTCTGGTCGCCGGGGTGCCGGGGAAGGTGCGCCGGGCCCTGACGGACGACGAGATCGCCGGCAACCGCCACAACGCCGAGGAGTACCTCAGGCACTCCGCCCTGCACCGCGCAGCCATCCAGGACTGATCCGGGGCGCAGCCGGCGCGCATCCGGCGCGCATCCGGGGCTGGAGCCGGCGTGCGCGAGCCCGGGCGCGTCCTGACTACGGCAGGACGACGGGCGCGAGTTCCTCCCACAGGTCCCCCGGGCCGGGGTTGCCGGCCGCGGAGCGTCCGCCGAGGTGTTTCACCGTTCCCCAGACCGCGTTGAGCGCGGTCGTGACGGCACCCTCCGCCCAGCCGGCGGTGAACGAGATGTCGTCGCCGGCGAGGAAGATGCCCTTCTGGGAATCCGGAAGCTCGTCCTGCATGAAGTGGCCGAAGAGACGCTCCTGATACCGGTAGTGGCCGGGCAGGTTGTTCTTGAACGCCCCCATGAAGTTGGGGTCGGCCTCCCAGGAGACGGTGATCGGTTCGCCGACGATGTGCGAACCGATGTCCAGCTTCGGGTAGATCTGACGCAGGGAGTGCAGCATGAGCGTCGTTCGCTCGTCCGCGCTCAGCGACAGCCACTTCAGTGCGTCGTCGTTCCAGGTGTATGAGAGCAGGATCACCGCGGGTTTGTCCGGTCCGTCGTCGATCAGGTACGTCGCCCGGGGCAGGCGGTCGGTGAGCGTCATGCTCAGCACGTGGCGGCCGGTCTCCGGGTCGATGTCGTTCCAGAACGGGCGGTCCACCATGACGAATGTCTTCGAGGACTGCATGTAGTGGCTGCGTTCGATGGCGGTCCACAGCCTCGGCGGGAACAGGCCCTCTTCGGTGTCGATGCGCGCGGAGAGCAGCCATGATTGGCAGGTCACGATGGCGGCCTCGAATTCGCTGGCCCCGCCCCACTTCTCGCCGATCCGGATGCCGCCGCCCGGCCCGCGCCGGATGGACGCCACCGCGCCGCGGGGCACTCCGTTGTGCAGGCTCGACAGTGTCGTCCCGGCCGGCCAGTGCACGATGTTCTCCGGTGCGTGCGTCCAGAGTCCGTCCGGCAGCCGCTGCGCCCCGCCGACGATACGCCGGTGCTTGTCGTCGGCGTCCGTGAAGACGACCCGGAGGATTTCGAGGATGGAATTGGAGAAGTCGGTGTCCCAGCCGCCCGTGCCGAAGCCGACCTGCCCGAACGCCTCCCGGTGGGCGAAGCTCTTCTCCCGGAAGGCCGCGCTGGCGCCGACGAAACCGTAGAAGGTTTGCTCGTCGAGCTCGGCCACGAGCCGGTTCCAGATCTTCTTGATCCCCGTGACATCGCGCCGCCGGATCGCACCCTGGATCGCGGCGAGGTCAGCGTCTTCGAGCAGGGCGCGGCGCCAGGCATCCGCCACCTCGGTGAAGAACGGCGGGAGGTCCTCGTCCGTCTCCGCGTACCACGACTCGCCCTCGAGCTCGATCAACGTGCTCGGCGTCACGTCGGAGAGCGGATTCGGGAATTCCCGGGTCTCGAGGCCCACCGTGTCGACGTAGTGGTAGAACGCCCGGCCCGACTCGGGGAACCGCATACCGCCGAGGTCGGCGACGACACCCGGCGCGGCGGCGAACCCCTGCGTCTTCAGCCGTCCGCCGATGCGATCGGCCTCGTAGAGCACCGGGTGCAGGCCGAGCCTCAGGAGTTCATAGGCGGCGATCACGCCCGACAACCCGGCCCCGATCACGGCGACCTTCGTGCCGTGCTTGAGTGCAGGCACCTCGCCGAGTCCGGCCGGATGCGCCAGGTAGTGGTCGTAGCTGAACGGGAAGTCCGGGTTCAGCATGGTGATCGGCAGCCCGCCGGCCTCGCCGGAGAGGGGTGTGTGCGGAAGATTGGTTGCCAGGGTCATTGATTCACGTTTCCTCAGTCGTGCGGTTCTGTTCCCAGGCTCGGTAGAGCCCGGGTCTGCGGTCGGCGAGGTAGTCCACGTCCACGTCGGGGACCGACAGGTCGGCGTAGACGAGGCCGGAGGCGCTCCCCGCGTCGACGAGGAGGTTTCCGTCCGGCCCGGCGACGACGCTCGCACCGGCCAGCTCGAGTCCGTCCTCGACGCCGACGTGATTCGAGTAGGCGACGATCAGGGAGTTCTCGAGCGCGCGGGCCGGCACGAGCACCCGGGCGACGTTTTCGTACCCCGCGGCCAGGGCGGTCGGCACGAGCACGACCTGGGCGCCCCGGAGCGCCGCGGCACGCACCGTCTCCGGGAACTCGACGTCGTAGCAGATCAGCAACGCCATGCGCAGGCCCAGCAGCTCCGCGACCCGGGGCGCCTCCGCGCCCGGCCGGAAACTGGAGCGCTCCGCCGGCCCGAACAGGTGGGACTTGGCGTAGCCGAGAATGACCGTGCCGGTATTGTCGACGAGGGTCGCCGTGATCTCCCGCTCGTCGGCCGGGCCCGGTCCGGGCAGGCTGAAGGCGAGCGCGATTCCCCGGTTCGCCGCGATCGCCCGGAGCGACTCGTGGGCGCCCGCGACCGACGCCGCCGAGACGGACTCGGCGATCAGCGTCGGTGCATACCCGGTGGCGAACAGTTCCGGCGTGAGCAGAAGGTCCGCTCCGGCTTCCCTGGCCTCGAGGGCGGAGGCGTCGACCAGGGCGAGGTTCTCCGTGAGGGCCAGCGGCTCCGCCCTCGCCTGGAGCATGGCCAGCCGGACGGTCCGGGTGTCGTGCCCTGGCTGGCGATCCACCGGACCTCCTCGGTCGCTCTGCCTCCATCGTGCCCCGGATGTGCCGGGGGCCCGCTACTTGCGGAGGGACTGTTCGGCGGCCTTGACCACGTTGCCCAGCAGCATGGCGCGGGTCATCGGTCCGACGCCGCGGGGGTTGGGCGAGAGGTGGCCGGCGACCGCCGCGACATCCGGATGCACATCCCCGGTCAGCGTGCCCTTGCCGGTGACCGGGTCGGTCACCCGGGTGATGCCGACGTCGAGCACGGCCGCCCCGGGCTTGACCCAGTCGGCCTGCACGAGGTGCGGCACCCCGACGGCGGCGACGACGATGTCCGCGCGTCGGACCTCGCCCGGCAGGTCGACGGTGCGCGAGTGGGTGAGGGTCACCGTGGCATCCAGCCCCTTGCGGGTGAAGAGCAGGCCGAGCGGACGGCCGACGGTGAGTCCGCGGCCGATCACGACGACCTTCCGGCCGACGATCGGCACGTCGTAGCGGCGCAGCAGCTCGACGATGCCCGCCGGGGTGCAGGGAAGCGGCGAGTTGAGCTCGCCCTCGATACCGAGCACGAGCCGGCCGAGGTTGGTCGGGTGCAGCCCATCGGCATCCTTGGCCGGGTCGATCAGTTCGAGCATGGCGTTGTCGTTGTGGCCGACCGGCAGCGGCAGCTGGATGATGTACCCGGTCACCTCGCGGCTGGCGTTGAGGTCGGCGATGGCGGCCCGCACATCGGCCGAGGTCGCCGAGGCGGGCAGGTCGATCCGGATCGACTCGATGCCGACCTCGGCGCAGTCGCGGTGCTTGCCCGCGACGTAGGAGCGGGATCCGGGATCGTCGCCGACGAGCAGGGTGCCGAGGCCCGGCACGATGCCGTGGGAGCGGAGGGCCGAGATGCGTTCGGCCAGCTCGGCCTTGACCGCGGACGCCGTCGCGACCCCGTCGAGAGTGATTGCCGTCATGAGTGATCCATTCTGTCGGTCAGTCCTTCAGCGAATTCGGCCCGGGCCCCGGCGAGGGCCGGGGCCCGGGTCTGGCCGTTACTGCTGCAGGCCCGGGTAGAGCGGGAAGGCCGCGGTGAGCACCTTCACCCGGGCGCGGAGGGCCGGGATGTCGGCATCCGGCTTGAGCGCCTCGGCGATGATGTCGGCGACGACGGTGAACTCGGCGTCGCCGAAGCCGCGCGTGGCGAGGGCCGGCGTGCCGATCCGCAGGCCGCTGGTCACCATCGGCGGGCGGGGGTCGAACGGGACGGAGTTGCGGTTGACCGTGATGCCGACCTCGTGCAGGGCGTCCTCGGCCTGCTGGCCGTTGATCGGCGAGTTGCGGAGGTCGGCGAGCACGAGGTGAACGTCGGTTCCGCCGGTGAGCACGTCGACGCCGCCGGCCTTCGAGTCCTCGGCGGTGAGGCGGTCGGCGAGGATGCTCGCGCCGCGCAGGGTGCGCTCCTGGCGCTCCTTGAACTCGGGCTCGCCCGCCAGCTTGAACGCGGTCGCCTTCGCGGCGATGACGTGCATGAGCGGGCCGCCCTGCTGGCCGGGGAACACGTTGGAGTTGAGCTTCTTGGCCAGCGTCATGTCGCGGGAGAGAATGAAGCCCGAGCGGGGACCGGCGAGGGTCTTGTGCACGGTGCTCGAGACGACGTCGGCGTGCGGAACCGGGGACGGGTGCAGCCCGGCGGCGACGAGGCCGGCGAAGTGCGCCATGTCGACCCAGAGCAGCGCGCCGACCTCGTCGGCGATGTTGCGGAAGGCCGCGAAGTCGAGGTGGCGCGGGTAGGCCGACCAGCCGGCGATGATGACCTTGGGCTTGTGCTCGAGTGCTTTGTCGCGCACGACGTCCATGTCGACACGGAAGGTCTCGGGGTCGACGCCGTAGGCGACCGGGTTGTACAGCTTGCCGGAGAAGTTGAGCTTCATGCCGTGGGTGAGGTGGCCGCCGTGGGCGAGCTCGAGGCCGAGGATGGTGTCGCCGGGCGTGGCGATCGCGGAGAGCACGGCCGCGTTGGCGGTCGCCCCGGAGTGCGGCTGCACGTTGGCGTACTCGGCGCCGAAGAGGGCCTTGGCCCGGTCGATCGCGAGCTGCTCGGCGACGTCGACGTATTCGCAGCCGCCGTAGTAGCGGCGGCCCGGGTAGCCCTCGGCGTACTTGTTGGTCAGCACGGAACCCTGCGACTGCAGGATGGCGCGCGGAACGAAGTTCTCGCTTGCGATCATCTCGAGGTAGTCGCGCTGGCGTCCGAGCTCCTGTTCGAGGACGGCGGCGATCTCGGGGTCAACGTCCTGCAGGGAATCGTTGAACGTGGAGGGCACGGAGTGGGCTGGCACGGTGGTGGACACGGGGGTCTCCTTAGACATATCGGTGGATGCTGCGGCCCAGGCGTGCGGCCACTAACCGTGTCAGTCGCTCCCCGATGGTGACCCATCTTCGTGCTACGCCAGTTGCGACACGAACGATCCTATCAGCCCGGGCGGGTGCCCGGCTCGTCTGTGACGAGCACGTCGTCACGAGCACATGCCCGCGTATTGCCGGGCTCCCTGGCCGGCTCAGGTGGCCCGTCGGCGCACGATCCGCCCGCTGACCAGCGCCAACGTGAACGCGGCGACCAGGATGCCGGCGTAGACGAACGGGACGACCGCGAGCCCGACGGTGTCGAGCAGCACCGCCCCGAGCAGGGCGCCGCCGCCGATCCCGGTGTTGAACGCGGTCGTGTAGAACGCGCTCGCGGTGTCGCGGATGCGGTGCGAGGCGGCGTGCAGGAGCCTGGTCTGCATCAGCGGGGGCAGCACGCCGAAGGCGAGCCCCCAGAGCACGAAGGCCGTGACGGCCACCGGAAGCGTCTCGGTGGACACGGCGAGCACGGTGACGCTGACTGCGGCGAGCGCGAGGCTGACCAGCAGGCCGCGCTGCGGCCGGGGGCCGAAGACCGTGCCGGCGAGGATGAGGCCGACGACGCCGGCGATCCCGAAGAGGAAGAGCAGGGGCGCGACGTCGACGCCCCGGACCCCCACCTCCTCGATCAGGAACGGTGCGATGTAGGTGTAGAACGTGAAGTGGCCGATCATTGTCACCGCCGTGATGACGCAGACCAGCACGACGGCGGGGACCGTCGGGTCCCGGCGGGGCGGGGCGGCGCCGGGGGCGGATGCCGCGGCATCCGTCGTGCCGGCGTAGTGCTCGACCGGCGGCAGCAGGCGCCAGACGAGCACGGCACCGGCGAGCATGAGCCCGGCCAGCACGGCGAAGGACAGGCGCCAGCCGAGCAGTTGCCCGGCGGCCGTTGCGACGGGCACGCCGAAGACGAAGGCCACGGTTCCGCCGGCGATCGTGATCGACACGGCGCGGCCGATCTGCTCCTTCGGCACGAGGTGCGCGGCGTAGGCGCCGACGACCGACCAGAAGAGCCCGTGGGCCATCCCGCCGACCACCCGGGAGACGACGAGGAACTCGTAGGTGGGCGCGACGGCAGTGAGCACGTTGCTGAGCGCGAAGACGATCAGCACGGCCACGATCAGCCCGTGCCGGGGCAGGCGTCGGGTCAGGTGGGCCAGCGGCGTGCTCGTGAGCACCACGGTGAAGGCGAACCAGCTGACGAGCAGCCCGATCCGGGACTGGGTGACGTCGAGGTCCCGGCTCATCTCCGGCAGCAGCCCGGTCGGCAGCATCTCGCTCGTCACCGAGAGGAAGACGGCGGAGGAGAGCGTGATCAGGCCGAGCCAGGGGAAGGCCGCCTGGCCGCGGAGCGGAACGTGGGGGGTGGTTTTCGACATGGGGCCATGGCTCACGGACGGCGGATCCTGCCGTTCACACCGGTGGGGCGGGGCAAGGATCGACTGCGCGCCAGCGTGCGCGCCCGGGGCCGAGCGGATTCCGACGGCCGTAAGCAGTCTAACCGACGGGCGCGCGGCCGCCTGGGGGCCGCTAATCTGGGGGCATGACCAGTAACCCGCCGCCGGTTGCCCACCACCACTGGGTGGTCACGCTGGTCTGCGCCGACCGGCCCGGCATCGTGCACGCGGTCAGCGGGGCGATCGTGCGGGCCCGCGGCAACATCACCGAGAGCCAGCAATTCTCCAGCGCCGACACCGGCCGGTTCTTCATGCGCCTGCAGGTGGAGTCCCCCGCCGACCGGGCGGAGCTCGAGGCCGGGCTGGCCCCCGTGGTCGACCGTTACGAGATGACCTCCGTCATCGACGTCGTCGGCCGCCCTCTCCGCACGCTCGTGCTCGCCTCGACGGCCGGGCACTGCGTCAACGACCTGCTCTTCCGCCAGCGCGCCGGCCAGCTGCCGGTCGAGATCCCGCTGGTGCTCAGCAACCACGGCACCCTGCGTGACCTGGTCGGCTTCTACGGCGTGCCCTTCGAATCGCTGCCGATCACGGATGCCGCCAGCAAGGCCGCGTTCGAGGCTCGCGTCGTCGACGCGGTCGAGCAGAACGACATCGAGCTCGTCGTGCTCGCCCGGTTCATGCAGATCCTCTCCCCCGGACTGTGCGAGCGCCTCGCCGGCCGGGCCATCAACATCCACCACTCGTTCCTGCCCGGCTTCAAGGGCGCCAACCCGTACCGGCAGGCGCACGCCCGCGGGGTGAAGCTGATCGGCGCGACCGCACACTTCGTGACCGGCGACCTCGACGAGGGACCGATCATCGAGCAGAACGTCGTGCGCGTGGACCACTCCCGCACGCCGGGCGAGCTCGTCGCGATCGGCCAGGACGAGGAGAGCCGCACGCTCAGCCAGGCGGTCAAGTGGTTCGCGGAAAACCGGGTGCTCGTCGACGGCGCCCGCACCATCATCTTCAAGTAACCCCCTCTCCCCTCCCGCGAAACCGCACTTGTGCGCGTTATGAACGCGTTTTAGTGCGCACAACTGCGGTTTCGCGGGGAGTCGGTGACGGGACAGGGTCGGTAGGATTGGCGGGTGAAAGAGACAGGCGAGACCACGATCGGCCCCAACGACGTCCTGAGGTTCCTGCTGGAGCTCTTCGCCTTCGTCAGCCTCGGCTTCTGGGGGTTCGCCGCGTGGCCGCTGCCCTGGCCCGGCGTGCTCGTGGGCATCCTGGCGCCGGCCTTCGCGATTGTGCTCTGGGGCCTGTTCCGCTCGCCCAAGGCCGTGTTCCGGCTCGACCCGTTCGGCAAGGCCGTCGTCGAGATCGCCGTCTTCGGTGCGGCGGCACTGGCCTGGTGGGACCTCGACCAGCCCGTCGTCGCAGCGGTCTTCGCGCTCGTCGCCACGGTCAGCGGCGTCATCTCCGGCCGCAAGGAACTCAGCTGACGCGCGTCTCCCGCGGCATCCGCATCGCGTAGGCGGACGTCGCCAGGAACAGCACCGCCCCCACCGCGAACGCGGCCGGGTAGGACAGGGTGTCGGCGAGCAGGCCCGCGACCAGCGGCCCGACGATGGCGCCGGCGTCGGCGAACATCGAGAACACGGCGACCGGCCGCCCCCCGGATGCCCCGGCCGCGTCCCCGACCGCCGCGGCCGGCGCGGTCCCCATGAACGCCGCCGCCACCCCGTACAGGCAGAGCAGGCCGGTGAGCAGCCAGATGTTGCCCGCGAAGGGTACGGCCAGGATCGTCACGGCGGCGAGCGCGAAGGCCCCGATCATCGCCGGCCGGCGGCCGACCAGGTCGACGAACCGGCCTGCCGGGCCGAGCGCCAGCGTCTGGGCGACCGCCGCGGCGGCGAAGGCGAGGCCCGTCCACGAACTGGGACCCTTGAGCACCTCGACGACGAGCACGGGGATGAGGGAGTTGCGCACGCCGAACGAGGTCCAGCCCTGCGAGAAGTTGGCCAGGCAGGCGGCGCGGAAGCGGCGGTCGCGAAGCACCGTGCGGAACGGGATGCGATCGGCCTGGGCGCCGGAACCGGCGGCGGCGGCGGCGCGGGTGGCCGGGCGCAGCAGGACGAGGCCGACCAGGCCGGCGACCGCGAGGGTCGCCGCGTAGAAGAAGAACGGGGCGGTCAGCGAGATCGTGGCCAGCAGCCCGCCGAGCGCGGGGCCGGCCATGCCGCCGATCAGGAAGCCGCCCTGGTAGAAACCGATCGCCCTGGCCCGGATGCCGGGCGAGGTCGAACCGAGCAGCAGCGTCATCGCCGACACGGTGAACATGGCCGAGCCGATGCCGCCGACACCGCGGAGCAGGAGCAGCTGCGGGTAGTCCTGGGCGATGCCGACCAGCCCGCTGGACACGGCGACGATTCCGATCCCGACGGCCAGCGTCGTGCGCTCGCCCCACCAGTCGATGAAGCGCGGGCAGAACGGGCTGGCGACCAGCCGCATCAGGGCGAAGGCCGAGACGACGGCCCCCACCTCGACATAGCCGACTCCGAAGCTGCGCACGTACACGGGCAGCACCGGCACGACCACGCCGAACCCGACCATGACGAAGAACGCGATGACGCCGAGCACGTAGACGTCACGGGAGAAGCGGGGCCTCACCGGCCGAGCTCGTCGCATCCCCTCTCGTCGCATCCCCTCAGGTTACGGTGTGCGCGGCAGGCAGAGAGAGAGGCGGCGACGGATGTTGCCTTCCGTCGCCGCCTCTCCGCTAGTGCTGGTTCGGTTGGTGCTAGTTCTTCACCGACACGATCGTCGAGAAGCCGGAGGTGCCGTAGCGCACCAGCCCCAGGTAATCGGTCCCGGAAGTCAGCCCGGACCACGACGCCGTGTACTGCGTTTCGATGCCCTGGACACCGTCGATGGAGGCCGGGACCGTGAAGGTTCCGACGCCGCCGTCCGGCATGACCGAGAAGCTGGTCAGGTCGTAGGTGTCGTTGCCGCTGAAGACCGACACGATGACCTGGTAGTACCCGGCGATCGGGTTCATCAGGTCGACGTGTTCGTCCGTCGCCGCCGTGGCCGACTGCCAGCCATCGACCGCGGTGCCGCCCTTGCCGTCCAGCCGGTAGACGATGAGGTCCAGGTCGGCGGCATCGGTCAGCGAGTCGAGGTCGAAGCGCTGCAGCGCCGTCCCCGCCGGAACCTGCACGTTGAAGGTGATCTCCGTGCCGGCGACTCCGTTACCGCTGTAGGCCTTGCCCGGGCCGCCCTTCTTCTCTTTGAGCTGCACGCCGGCCGCGAGGCCGTCGGTCGTCAGGGCGATGGGGCCGGTCGAACCCGGCGTCACGGCGATCTCCACGGAGCCGGACACGCCGGTTCCGTTGGCGGAACCGGGCGCCTCGATCGTGACGGGCTTGACCGCCAGCGGGCTGTGCACCACGGTGGTGCCGCTCGTCCAGTTCAGCGAACCGGTCGCGAACGTGTCGAGGGGCGCCGTGGTGCGGGTGAACGTCACCGTGTAGGACTTGACCTGGTTGGCCGAGTCGAACACGAGCTCCGCCGGTGAGGTCACCGCGGTGATGCCGTTGAGTCCGATCACCGTGGGGGTGAAGGTGCCCGCCTGCGTGGACGTCACCGTGCGGGTGACCGTCTCCGCCTTGGTGAGGGATCCGATGCCGATGGACGCCAGGTTGAGGTTCGACGGGTCGATCGCCGCGACATCGTCCGAGCCTTGCCAGGTGTAGCCGGCGCCCTTGATGAAGGACCACCAGTCGTCCGCGCCGTTGAGGTAGACGAAGCCCGGGTTGAAGAACTTCGTCGGGTCGACGTGGCCCGCCCCCTGGGTGAACGGGTCGGTCACTGCTCCGCCGGTCGCATTCTTCGTGTCGTAGGCGGTGGTCATGAACGCCGACTTCACCTCGGCCGGGCTGGCCGTGGGCTTCTCACCGAAGTACAGCGCGGCGAGACCGGCCATGTGCGGCGACGACATCGACGTTCCGGACAGGAACTTGTACGTGCCGGCGTCGCCCGCGGCGTTCGCGCCGCCAGCCAGGATGGCGACACCGGGGGCCGAGATGTCCGGCTTGATGATGTCGCTGCCGTCGGCCAGGACCGGTCCCCGCGAGGAGAATCCGGCAACCTGCGGCGTAGCCGGCGTCGTGCCGAGTTCGTTGCCCGGCGTGAGCGTCACCGTCGCACCGGCGGTGCCGGCGTAGGCGAAGGCCGTGGCGTAGGCGTCGCCGTTCAGGTGCACGGACGGAACCGAGTGCTGGTCCAGGTCGAGCGAACTCGACGACGGGTTCACCAGCACCATGCCGATACCACCGGCGCGCTTGACCTCGGCCGACTTGTCGACGCGGGCGTACACGCCGCGTGCGCAGAAGACGATCTTGCCGGCCACCTTGGTCGGGTCGAGCGAACCCGGTCCGCAGAGCAGCGGGTCGACGCCGCGGCGGGCCGCGACGAGGTCGCCGCGCACCAGGGAACCGGTCACACCGGTCGTCGGGACCGTGATCGAGCCACCGGCGAACTTCGCGCCGCTGCCGAAGGTGGCGGTGGCCTCGTAGCTCGGGATGGTGCTGGCCGCGACGGTGGTGATCCACGGTGAGGCGTTGTCCAGCGTCGACGCCGCCGAGCCGGAGTTACCGGCCGAGGCTGCGACGAAGATGCCGGCGGATGCCGCGCCGAGGAAGGCCATGTCGGTGGCGGACACCGTGGTCTGGGCCGCTCCGCCGCCGATGGAGAAGTTGATCACGTCAACGCCGTCCTTGGTGGCCTGGTCGATCGCGGCGACGAGGTCGCTGGTTGCGCATCCGTCGTCGTCCTGGCTGACCGCGTCGGGACCCGACCAGCAGACCTTGTATGCGGCGATCTTGGCTGCCGGAGCGACACCCGAGATGGTGCCGAAGTCGATGCCGCCGACGGATGCCGCGACCGCGTGGTTGCCCACCGCGGTGCTGCCGGTGTGCGAACCGTGTCCGTCGCCGTCTCGCGGGGAGACGTACTCGCCGACGTCGGCGCTGCCGATCTGCGAGGCGGCGAAACCGTTGACGTAGTACCGGGCTCCGACGATCTTGGTGCTGCAGTCGGCGGCGGTGAACTGCTCGCCGGTGACACAGGCGCCGGTAAAGGTGCCCCCGTCGGACTTGGCGAAGCTGATGCTGCCGTCGGCCGTGCGGTACGGCGCGGCGCCGCTGGCCGTGCCCAGCGGAGCGCCGGCGAACGAGGCATTCTCCGGCGCGATGCCGGTGTCGACGATGCCGACGACGACGCCGGCGCCTGCCGTGGCGACGCCGCCCGTGGACTCCCAAAGACCGCCGAGGCCGTCGGCCTTGCCGAGGCCGAGGAACTCGGTCGAGGACTGCGCCGTGATCTGGCGGATCGAGTCCTTCTCCAGCGAGAGCACGGCACGGTTGGCGTAGAGCGTGGCGGCCTGGGCCGCGGTGAGGGTGGCAGCGAAGCCGTTGATGGCAGTCGTGTAGGAGTAGTCGATGCTCACGCCCGCGGCCGCCGCGATCTTCTTCTGCTGGGCCTTGAGGTGGCCGGCGTACGCCTTCGAGTCCTTCGACCGGGCGTCGAGCTGCTTGCCCTTGGCCGGCTTCGTGGCCGCGAAACCGTTGACCCCGCCGGAGTACGTGGCGACAGCGCTGGCCGCCAGGGTGACCATGTAGCGGCCGTCCTCGAAGCTCGCGGACGGCTTGGCCGCCGCCGCGCTGGTTGTGGGCTGGGCCACGGCCGTTGCAGCGGTTCCGCCGAGAAGGGCCGCAGCGGCCACCATCCCGACCGTCAGTGTGAGGGCGGTCGCGCTGCGGAGCAGCGCGCGGCTTGATCGTGGTTCGTGGCCCGAGGTGCTCGGTCGCCGGGTGCGTAAGGTCACTTGTGGTGTCCAATCCGTTCGTCGTTGAATGGCATGCTGCCCCCCGGCCGAGGGACGTGCACGAATCAAAAACTAGCCGATGATCGGTGCATTGTGTCGACAATCACCCCCGTACTGGGGGCATGACGCTCAATCCCTGGCGAAGGAGGGTGCAGCGCGCCCAGGCACCGCCACGGCGGAGCGCGCGGCATCCCGCCGGCCGCCGATCGCGCGCAGGGCGTTCAGGATCGTGGCCAGGTCGACGAGTTCCTGGGCGAGCGCCCCGGCGGTGGCCGGGATGAACCCGAACGCGGCCGCCACCATGAGGCCCAGGCTCAGGATGATTCCCAGCCAGATGCTCTGCAGTGCGATCCGGATCGTGTCCTGCCCGATGGCGACGGCGCGCGCCGTGCGGGACAGGTCGTCGAGCAGGATGACGACGTCGGCCGATTCGCTGGCGGCCGTCGCACCCCTGGCTCCCATCGCGATCCCGATGTCGGCGACCGCGAGCACCGGAGCGTCGTTGACGCCGTCGCCCACCATGATGACCGGGCGGCGGGAGATCGCCTTCACGGCGTTCACCTTGTCGCCCGGCAGGCAGTCGCTCTGCACGCGAGTGATGCCGACCAGCCCCGCAATGTGCTCCGCCGTCGGCCGGGCATCCCCGGTGAGCATGACGGTGTCGCGCACCCCGCGGGCCGCGAATGCAGCGATCGTGGCCTTCGCGTTGTCGCGCAGCCGGTCGCTGGCCACGAGGCTCCCGGCGAACTTCCCGTCGACGGCCACGTAGATCGCGAGTTCGCCGCCGTCGAGCGGCGTGGCGGCGGCATCCGGAGCACGGTCGATGATGAACGACAGCTTGCCGACCGAAACCTCGCGTTCGCCGAAGCGGGCGACCACCCCGCGAGCGGCGACTTCGCCGGCCTGCTCGGTGCTCGTGAGCTCCACGCCCTGGTCGCGGGCGGCCGCGATGACGGACGCCGCGAGCACGTGGGAGGAGTACTGCTCGGCGGACGCCGCGAGCGCGAGCACCTCGCGCTCCGTGAACGGATGCTCCGGGCGCACGGCGACGATGGTCGGCTGGCCGTGGGTGAGCGTGCCGGTCTTGTCGAACACGACGGTGCGGGCGCGGGCGAGCTTCTCGAGCACGCCGCCGCCCTTCACGATGATGCCGTTGCGGGCGGCGCGGCTCATGCCGCCCATGAACGCGACCGGCGCCGAGATCAGCAGCGGGCACGGGGTGGCGACGACGAGCACCTCGGCGAAACGGGCCGGATCTCCGCTGAAGAACCAGGCGAGGCCCGCGATGGCCAGCGACACGGCCGTGAACGGCACCGCGTAGCGGTCGGCGAGGCGCACGACGGGCGCCTTGCTGGCCGCCGCTTCCTCGACCAGCGCGATGATCTGCTGGTACTGGCTGTTCGAGGCGGTCGCGGTCGCCCGGACGGTGGCCGCGGCCGTTCCGTTGATGGATCCGCTGAGCACGGGATCGCCGCTGCCGCGCTCGACCGGGAGGCTTTCCCCGGTCAGGGACGACTCGTCGAAGGACGCCGTCTCGGACACGAGGTCGCCGTCCACGGGGACGATTTCGGCCGGGCGCACCAGGATCACGTCGCCGACCTGCACCCGGCCCGCCGGGACATCCTCGACCTCTCCCTGCCCGTCTCGCACCCGGTGCGCGATCTGCGGTGCGCGCTTCAGCAGGGAGTCCAGCTCCCGCTTGGCGCGGCTGACCGCGTAGTCCTCGAGGGCGGCTCCGCCGGAGAGCATGAGCACGATGATGAGCGTGGCGATGTACTCGCCGACGAGCACGGTGGCGACGATGGCCGTGATGGCGAGGAAGTCGATGCCGAAGCTGCCCCGGCGCAGCTGCCTGACCATGCCGACGGCCTCGATCCCGGCGACGAACAGGCCGAAGCCACTGAAGAGCCACCGCACCCCTGCGGTCTCACCGCTCAGCCAGAGGACCACCCCGACCACGGCGACCAGGATGGTGGCCGCGACGATCGGATACCGGCGTGCGGCATGGGCAAAGGTTCGCATGCTCAACATTCTTCCCCCGGCAGGCGCCCCTCGCCAGCAAGGACAGGCTCTCCTGACCGATGCCCGGCCCCGGACGCGGAACGGCCCCGACCTGGTGAGGTCGGGGCCGTCGCCGTGCGAAACGGTCAGGCCAGGCGCGCCTGCAGGTTCTGGTCGATCGCAGCGAGGAACTCCTCGGTGGTCTGGAACGCCTGGTCCGGACCCACGAGCAGGGCGAGGTCCTTGGTCATCTTGCCGCTCTCGACGGTCTTGATGACGACGTCTTCCACCGTGAGCGCGAACTCGGCCAGGGCGGCGTTGTCGTCCAGCTTGGCCCGGTGGGTGAGCCCACGGGTCCAGGCGTAGATCGACGCGATCGGGTTGGTCGAGGTGGGCTTGCCCTGCTGGTGCTGGCGGTAGTGGCGCGTCACGGTACCGTGGGCGGCCTCGGCCTCGACGACCTTGCCGTCCGGCGTCGAGAGAACGCTGGTCATCAGGCCGAGCGAGCCGAAGCCCTGCGCGACGGTGTCCGACTGCACGTCGCCGTCGTAGTTCTTGCAGGCCCAGACGTAACCGCCCTCCCACTTCATGGCGGATGCCACCATGTCGTCGATGAGGCGGTGCTCGTAGGTGAGGCCGGCAGCCTCGTAGGCGGACTTGAACTCGGCGTCGAAGATCTCCTGGAAGATGTCCTTGAACCGGCCGTCGTAGGCCTTGAGGATGGTGTTCTTCGTGGAGAGGTACACCGGGTAGTTGCGCTCGAGGCCGTAGTTGAGCGAGGCGCGGGCGAAGTCCGTGATCGACTTGTCGAGGTTGTACATGCCCATGGCGACACCGCTGCCGGGCGACTGGAAGACCTCGAACTGCTGCGGCGCGCTGCCATCCTTCGGGGTGAAGGTCATGCTGAGCGTGCCTTCGCCTTCGAAGCGGAAGTTCGTGGCCTTGTACTGGTCGCCGAACGCGTGGCGGCCGATGATGATCGGCTTGTTCCAGCCCGGAACCAGGCGGGGGATGTTGGAGATGATGATCGGCTCGCGGAAGATCGTGCCGCCGAGGATGTTGCGGATGGTGCCGTTGGGCGAGGCCCACATCTTCTTCAGGCCGAATTCCTCGACCCGCGCCTCGTCGGGCGTGATGGTCGCGCACTTGACGCCGACGCCGTGCTTCTGGATGGCGTGTGCCGCGTCGACCGTGATCTGGTCGTCGGTCTCGTCGCGCTTCTGGATCGACAGGTCGTAGTACTCGAGGTCGATGTCGAGGTACGGGTGGATCAGCGTGTCCTTGATGGCATGCCAGATAATGCGGGTCATCTCGTCGCCGTCGAGCTCGACGACTGTGCCTTCAACCTTGATCTTCGACAATGGTTCTCCTCAAAAAGTAGGTGGGCCGCGAATGGCCGACACCAAGCTTACTAGAGGAGTGCAAGTATCTTGACATCGAGAGACTTTGCCGAGAGTTCATCCTGTGCGTACGGCTGCCGACTACCGACCGGACCGGCCGCAGGTTAGCCTGTTCCCATGGCGACGCTACGACTGGAAGAACTGTCCGCACGCAACATCGTTGCGGCCAATAACCTGAGCCTGAAACCCGGCCAGGAGCAATTCATCGCACCGGTCTCCTATTCCGTAGCGGCCACCGTCATCAACCCGGCCACCGCCTGGCAGCGCGTGGTGCTCCAGGGCGACGACGTCGTCGGCTTCATTCACGGCAACTTCGACCCCGAAGCCGAGCACGAGGAGTTCCGCGCGTGCATCTGGCGGATCAACGTCGACGCGGCGGCCCAGGGCAAGGGCGTGGGCAAGTTCGCCGCGGAGGCCCTCGCCGAGGAGGCCCGCTCGCGCGGGTTCGACCACATCAACGTGATCTGGGAGCCGGGCGAAGAAGGCCCGGAGGAGTTCTTCCACCGGATCGGCTTCCGGGACGTCGGGCAGACCCAGTACGGCGAAACCATCGGCGCGCTGCAGCTGTAGCGGTGCGTTTCACCCCCGACAGCGCGTTCGTGGCGGACGTGCTCGACATCGTCGACACGATCCCACCCGGCAGGGTGATGACCTACGGCGACGTTGCCGCCGCGCTCGGCTCGCGCGCCGCGAGGGCCGTCGGCCAGGTCATGTCCCATTACGGGTCGGATGTTCCGTGGTGGCGTGTCATCCGGGCCGGCGGCCACCCGCCGATCGAGCACGAGGACCGCGCCCTGCCGTTCTACCTCGCCGAGGGCACACCGCTCGTCACGAGCGCGACGGCGTATCGGATCGACTACCCGGCCGCACGGTGGTCCCCCTCCTGAACGCCGGCCGTACTAGTCTCGGTGCAAGCGTTTGCATTGGGGCTGCGCGGGAAGCGGTGCCGTGGTCTCTGTTCGAATGCCGGCCGCGGCGACGCTGATCGCGGCATCCGTCGCCCTGCTCTCCGGATGCTCCGGGCTGTCGACTGCGGGCACCGTCGCCGCGGACCAGCCGGCCGGCACGCACGACGTGGGCGTGCAGCTGTTCCAGTGGAACTGGGACTCGATCGCCCGCGAATGCACCGACACCCTCGGCCCCAACGGCATCGCCTGGGTGCTCGCCTCTCCCCCGAACGAGCACGTCACCGGGCCGGAGTGGTGGACGAGCTACCAGCCGGTCAGCTACCGCGTCGAGTCCCGACTCGGCACGCGGGAGCAGTTCGAGTCGATGGTGTCGACCTGCCACGAGGCGGGGGTCGACGTGCTCGCCGACGCCGTCGTGAACCACATGACAGGCCGGGACGAACCCGGCGTCGGCTGGGCCGGCAGCCGCCACGGGCACTACGACTACCCGGGGCTCTACTCCGACGCCGCCGGGGACTTCCACCACTGCGGACGGGGCGAGGGCGACGACATCGCCAACTACCGGGCCGCGTTCGACGTGCAGAGCTGCGAACTCGTGAACCTCGCCGACCTGGCCACGGAGACGCCGCACGTGCGCAAGACCATCACGGCGTACCTGGCCGACCTGCTCTCGCTCGGCGTCGACGGCTTCCGGATCGACGCGGCCAAGCACATCCCGGCCGCCGACCTGGCGGCGATCCTCGCGCCGCTGCCACCCGACGCCTACGTCGTGCAGGAGGTCATCCGCGGTTCCCGGGAGGCGGTCCAGCCCGAGATGTACACGGGCAACGGCGACGTGTTCGAGTTCGGTTTCGCGCGCGAGCTGGAGGGCATGGTCGAGTCCGGCACGATGAGCGTCAGCGAGGGATTCGGTGAGGACTGGGGCTTCCTGCCCGGCCGCATCGCCCGCACCTTCGTCGACAACCACGACACGGAACGCAACGGGGAGACCCTGAACTACACGGATGGTGCCCAGTACGTTCTCGCGAATGTGCTGACCCTGGCCCTCCCCTACGGCTCCCCCGTGCTCTACTCCGGCTACGCCTTCAGCGCCGGCGACGACGGGCCGGCGCAGGACGCATCCGGCCGGGTGCAGGACGCGGACTGCGGCACGGTCGGACCGGAGGTGAGCCATTCCGACGGGGACTGGGTCTGCCAGCACCGCTGGGACGCGATCGCCGGCATGGTGTCCTGGCGGAGCGCCGTCGGCGACGCGCCGCTCGAAAACTCGTGGACCCGGGGCGACGCGTACGCGTTCAGCCGCGGCGAGCGCGGGTTCGTCGCCATGAACGCGGGCGACGAACCGCTGACCCGCCGGTTTCAGACCGGCCTGGCCGCCGGCCGCTATTGCGACGTCGTGACCGGCGGCGGCACGCCGACGGCGGCCGAAGCCTGCTCGGGCGGGTCCGTCGAGGTCGCCGCCGACGGCACGGCCAGGGTCACCGTGCCGCCCGGGGGCGCCGTTGCCCTGCACGTGGGGGCCCGGCTGTCCTGAACTGCCGCCCGGCCTGCGCTGCCGCCCGATGCACCCGCGGCAGGTTTCCGGTTCAGACCAGCGACTCCCGCCAGGCCGCGTGCAACTGCGCAAACCGGCCGGTGCCCGTGATGAGCTCCTCCGGGGTGCCGTCCTCGACGATCCGGCCGTTCTCCATCACGAGCACCCGGTCGGCGATCGCGACGGTCGACAGCCGGTGCGCGATGATCACCGCGGTGCGATCGCTCAGCAGGGTCTGCAACGCCTCCTGCACGAGGCGCTCGCTCGGGATGTCGAGCGAGGAGGTCGCCTCATCGAGGATGAGCACCGCGGGGTCGGCGAGGAACGCCCGGGCGAACGAGATCAGCTGACGCTGGCCGGCGGATACGCGCCCGCCGCGCTTGTTCACGTCCGTGTCGTACCCGGAGGGGAGCCCCTCGATGAAGCCGTGCGCGCCCACCGCCCGCGCGGCCGCCGTGATCTCGTCCAGCGTCGCATCCGGCTTGCCGATCGCGATGTTGTCGGCGACGGACCCGCTGAACAGGTACGCCTCCTGGGTGACCATGACGATCGCCCGGCGCAGGTCCTTCGGGTGCAGGTCGCGCAGGTCGACGCCATCGAGCAGCACCCGGCCCTCCGACGGGTCGTAGAACCGCGAGATGAGCTTGGCCAGCGTCGACTTTCCCGCGCCGGTCGAGCCGACGAGGGCGATGGTCTGCCCGGACGGGATCGTGAGGTCGAAGTGCGGCAGCACGACCCGATCGGTCTTGTAGGCGAATTGCACGTTGTCGAAGCGCACGTCGCCGTCGGCCTTCCACAGGTCGACCGGCTTGATCGGGTCGGGCACGCCGGGGCGTTCCTCGAGCACGCCGGAGATCTTCTCGAGCGCCGCCGCGGCCGACTGGTAGGAGTTGTAGAACATCGCCATCTCCTCCATCGGGTCGAAGAAGCGTCGCGTGTAGAGCAGCGCGGCCAGGAGCGCGCCGATCGCCAGCTGGCCGTCGGCGACGCGGAACGCGCCCACCAGCAGCACGGCGGCGACCGTGACGTTGCCGATCAGAACGAGGCCGGGGTCGAAGATGCCGAACAGCTGGATGACCCGGCCGTTCACGTCGCGGTAGCTCTCGACCAGGCCGGCGAACTGCTTCTCGTTGCGCTTCTCCTTGCGGAACGCCTTGACCGCCCGGATGCCGGTCATCGTCTCGACGAAGTGCACGATCAGGCTCGCCGAGGCGACGCGGGACTGCCGGAACAGGGTCTGCGAGCGCAGCTGGAACCAGCGGGTGAGCACGATGAGCGGCACGAGCGCGGCGAACAGCACGAGGCCGCTCTGCCCGTCGAGCGTGAACAGGGCGATGGCGGTGAAGACCATGTAGAGCACGCCCTGCACCAGCTGGTTGATGCCCGAGTCGAGCAGCTCCCGAATCGTGTCGAGGTCGCTGGTCTGGCGCGAGATGATCCGGCCCGACGTGTACGACTCGTGAAACTCGAGGCTCAGCTTCTGGGTGTGCAGGAACACACGCTTCCGCAGGTCGATCAGCACGGCCTGGCTGATCCTCGCGGACAGCACGGTGTACCAGGCGATCAGCAGCGCGCCGATGATCCCGGTCAGCAGGTAGGCGCCGCCGGCCAGGGCCAGCGGCATCCAGTCCTGCTGCATGAGCGCCGGCAGGCCCTTGTCGATGCCGAAGGCGATCAGCAGCGGGCCGGCCACCTGCGCGGCCGTGGAGACGACCACGACGAGCATGGCCCCCACCACCGGCCAGCGCAGCGGGTGCAGCAGCGAGCCGAGCAGCCTCAGCGACCGTCGGCGGATCTGGGCGCTTTCCGCCCGGGTGAAGTCATGGCGTTCTTCGCCCTCTACCCCGGTGACACTCACAGCGAGTCCTCTTTCCGCATCGACTCTCGTCGTTCTTCGTCCTCCAGGCTGGAGATGACGAACTTGTAGTGCTCGCTGGTCGCGAGCAGCTCGGAGTGCCGCCCGACGGCCGTGATCCGGCCGTTCTCGAGCAGCGCCACCCGGTCGGCCAGCATGACCGTCGAGGGGCGGTGGGCCACGACCAGCGCCGTGGTCGACGCGAGCACCTCGCGCAGGGCCGCCTCGACGAGCGCCTCAGTGTCGACGTCGAGCGCCGACAACGGGTCGTCGAGCACGAGCACGGCCGGCCTGGCGGCGACCGCCCGGGCGAGCGCCAGGCGCTGCCGCTGGCCGCCGGAGAGGCTCATGCCTTCCTCGCCGACGAGCGTGTCGACGCCCTGGGGCAGGTCGTGCACGAAGCCCGCCTGCGCGATCTGCAGGGCCTCCTCGAGCACGGCATCCGCTTCGGGGCTCGGCTCCGCGAACTCGGACCGGCCCAGCAGCACGTTGTCGCGAACGGATGCCGAGAACAGGGTGGCGTCCTCGAACGCCATCGCCAGGTGCGTGCGCAGCTCCTCACGGCCGAGGTCGCGCACGTCGACGCCGTCGAGGGTGACCCGGCCGCCCGTCACGTCGTACAGGCGCGTGGTCAGGGCGGTCAGCGTGGACTTGCCGGAGCCGGTGAGCCCGACCAGGGCCATGGTCTCGCCCGGTTCGAGCACGAGGTCGATGCCGTCCAGCAGGTCGGGGAACCGCTCGGGCGAATCCTGGTACCGGAAGTGCACGTCCTCGAACGCCAGCCGGCCGAGGGGCTTCTCGACCGTGACCGGACGCTCGGGATCGGTGATCGTGTTCGGCGCGTCGAGGATGTCGAAGAACCGGTCGGTCGCCGTGCGCGCGTCGAACGTCATCGACAGCAGGAAACCGATCGATTCGACCGGGAAGCGCAGCACGGTCGCCGTGGCGAAGAAGGCGACCAGTTCGCCCGCGCTGAGCTGCCCCTGCCCGGCCAGCCAGACACCGGCGACGAGGCAGAGCGCGAAGGCGACATCCGGAACCAGCAGCAGCCAGAGCCAGATGCCGGCGATCGCCCTGGCCTTCTCGATCTCCGTGCCGCGCAGGCTTTCAGCCTGGCTGGCGAAGTTCTTCATCGCGTACGTGCCGCGGCCGAACGCCTTGAGCACGCGGATGCCGTGCACCGACTCCTCGACGGCGGTCGCGAGGTCGCCGGCCTGGTCCTGGCTGCGCCGGGCGATGATCGAGTATTTCTCCTCGAACACGTAGCCGTAGATCCAGATCGGGATCGAGCAGACGACGAAGATCACGCCGAGGATCCAGTTCATCGAGACCAGGATCACGACGCCGACGACGATGGTGAGGAAGTTCACCACGAGCAGCACCAGCCCGAACGAGATCCACCGGCGGATCAGGTTCAGGTCGCTCACCGCGCGGGAGAGCAGCTGCCCGCTCGGCCAGCGGTCGTGGAACGTGACGGGGAGGTCCTGCAGCCGGGCGTAGAGGCCGTTGCGCATGCGGGCCTCAATGAAGGTGCCGGGGCGCAGCACGAACCAGCGCCGCAGCGCGATCAGGATCGCCTCGACGACGCCGAGGGCGAGCACCATCAGCACGGCCGGCCAGATCTGGCTCGGGTCGCCCTGCGACAGCGGACCGTCGACGAGGCGCTGCAGCACCTGCGGGATCGCGAGCGCGACCAGGCCGGCGAGCAGGGCGGCGGCCATGCCGAGATAGATGCGCGGCATCGCCGGCTTGGCGTACGGGTAGAGGCGCAGCAGCGTGCGGAAGGTGTTCATCCGGCCTTCCTCCCGGGCGTCCGGGCCGGCTGGCGGTGAGTGTTCGGCGAGTGCGGTCATGTGTGGGGGTCCTGAAAAAGTGAGCGTGGCGTCAAGAAAAACGGGCATCGGCGATCGAAGTCGCTCGAGGGCGGCGGAAGACGTGCGCTTCCGGCGTGACGGGCGGCAGGTGCCGCCGACGACGTGCTGCGGTGGGGTGAGTGGGGTGGGGTGGCTGTGCGCGGGGCCGCTAAGGAGCGGTGAGCGGGCCGGCGATGGAGGCGGCGGCGTTGGGGGCGCCAAAGGCAGTGCCGGTGTTCGCAGCCATCGCGACCCTGAGCTGTGCTGTCTTTGTCATGTCGGCCTCCTGAGCGCGTCGTTCTTCGTCTTTGCCCCCCTGATCAGGCAGCCTTTCAGACTAGGCCCCCCGCCCCCCGCACCGCAACCACAACTCCCGCGAAACCGCAATTGTGCGCGTTAAAACACGCTCATATCGCGCACAACTGCGGTTTCGCGGGGGTGTGTCAACGCACCCGCACGCTGAGGCAGGTGACGCAGCCCTCGAGCTTCTCGAATTCGGAGATGCCGACCGTGACGACGGTGTAGCCCAGCCCGCGGAACAGGTCCGCGCTGCGGGGCGCTGCGGACGACATGAGCACGGTCTGCTCGTCGAGCACGACGACGGCGGTGCCTTCGGCCTCCGGCACGGCCAGGAAACGATCGAACAGGCCCTCGTCGTCGACGAGCGGCGGGAAGCCGATGACGGTTCCGTCGGGCAGCGCGGTGACCGCGGTCTTCAGGTGCAGCGCGCCGCTGACGGGCACGGCAACCACGGTGTACCCGAGCGGGCCGACGATCGCGGTCAGCTGGCGCACGCCCTCGGCGTTCGTGCGCAGGCTCCGGCCGACGTACACGGTGTTCCCCACCTTGAGCACGTCGCCGCCGTCGAGCGTGCCCGGCAGCTCGAGCCGGCGCACGGTGCCGCCGAGCCGGCGCACGGCCGCCTCCGCCCCGGCGCTCTCGCCGCGCCGGCTCTCGGCCCCCGGGCTCGTGACGACGGCCACGTCGCCGAACATGACGACGGCATCCTCGATGAAAACGGAGTCCGGAGCCTCGTCGGCCGGATCGACCTCTCGGGTCTCCCAGCCCGCGGCGGCGAGCGCCTCGACGTAGTCGCGCCACTGCGCGCGGGCCAGCTCCAGGTCGACCGGGGTGCGTTCGATGTGGGTCAGCTGCCCCGCGGCGAGGTTCGCGGCCGGCCTCCGGACCAGGGCAATGCGTCTCGCGTGCGTCATCCCGTCAGCCTACTTCCCGCCGCTTCACCCCCGCGAAACCGCAGTTGTGCGCGTTATTCGGCGTTCATAACGTGCACGACTGCGGAATCGCGAGGGTGGTGCGGGGCTATTCGGCGGCGTCGAGGCGGGCTGCGGCGAGGCGCTCGGCTGCCTCCAGCGTCGTGATGCCCTGCGCGCGCGCATCCGTGAAGATGGTCGCGACGGTGTCGCCGATGGCGTCCACCCGGGCGGCGATGGCGTCGAGGTCGGCGCCCGGCTCGCCGGCGTACGCGAGGTAGATCACGCCGCCCGCGTTGACGACGAAGTCGGGGGCCCAGAGGATGCCTCGGGCGTCCAGTTCGGCGGCGCCCTCGGACGACTCGAGCTGGTTGTTGGCGGCGCCGACGACGCCGAGCACATTGAGCTCGCCGATCACCTGCGGAGTGAGGACCCCGCCGAGGCCGCAGGGCACGAACAGGTCGGCCTGCACGCGGTGCGCTCCGGCCACGGGCACCCAGTCGGCGCCGAGTTCCTCGGCCAGCTCGCGCTTGTCGAGGTTGACGTCGGTCACGGTCAGCTGAGCTCCGGCGGCGGCGAGCGCCCGGGCGAGGCGGCCGCCGACCTGGCCCAGGCCGGAGATCACGATGTGGCGTCCGGACACCTCACGGCTGCCGAACAGCGCCTCGAGGGTGGCGACGAGGCTCGCGTAGACGCCGGCGGCGGTCGCGTCGGCCGGTTCGCCCACGCCCCCGCTGGATGCGGGCAGGCCGCAGACGTTCGGGGTGCGCTCGGCGACGATGGCCATGAGCTCGGCGCTCGTGCCGACATCCTCAGCGGTCATGTAGGCGCCGTTCAGGCTTTCAATGGCGTCGCCGAGGTCGAGCATGGCGTCGCGCTTCTGCTCGTCGGTGAGCACGGTGCCGACCGGCAGATAGATGACGGACTTGCCGCCGCCGCGGGTGAGGCCCGCGGCCGAGTTCTTGAGCGTCATCGCAGCCGAGAGGCGCAGCGCATCGGCGACGGCTTCGGTCCAGTTCTCGTACTGCCAGACTCGGGCGCCGCCGAGGGCCTGGCCGAGGCGGGTGGAGTGCACGGCGACCGTGATGACGAGCCCGGAGCGGACGCCCGTGGTGATGAGCACGCGTTCGTGCGTGAACGGGATTCCGGCGAGAGCATCCAGCGACAGTGATGGTTGCGAGAGGGTCATGAATGGTTCTTCCTGTGGTGGCCTTGTGGGCGGTGTGTGTCGCCTGATTGTGTCGGGCGGATACCTCAACCCTAAAGCCTTCCCCTCCCCGCGAAACCGCAGTTGTGCGCGCTAAAACCCGCGCATAACGCGCACAACTGCGGTTTCGCGGGCTAGTGGAAGAAGTGGCGCTCGCCGGTGAAGTACATGGTCACGCCGGCCAGGGCCGCGGCGGCGATGACCTCCTCGTCGCGCACCGAGCCGCCGGGCTGCACGACCGCGGTGACGCCGGCGTCGAGCAGCACCTGCAGGCCGTCAGCGAAGGGGAAGAACGCGTCCGAGGCCGCGACCGAGCCGGCCGCGCGGTCGCCGGCGCGCAGCACGGCGAGGTGGCACGAGTCGACCCGGTTGACCTGGCCCATGCCAACGCCGACGGATGCCCCGCCGCGCGCCAGCAGGATGGCGTTCGACTTCACGGAGCGGCAGGCCTTCCACGCGAACTCGAGGTCGGCGCGAGTGGCCTCGTCGGCTTCCGGGCCCGCCACGAGCGTCCAGCCAGCCGAGCTGAACTCCTCGAATGTGTCGGACTCCTGCACCAGCAGGCCGCCGGAGATCTGGCGCAGCTCGAGTGAGGAGCGGCGGTAGTCGGCCGGCAATTCCAGGAGGCGGATGTTCTTCTTGGCGCGGAGGAGTTCGAATGCGGCCGGCTCGAATCCCGGCGCGACGAGCACCTCGGTGAAGATCTGGCTGACCGTCTCGGCCATGCCGAGGGTGACCGTGCGGTTGGCGGCGATCACGCCGCCGAACGCGGAGACCGGGTCGCAGTCGTGGGCCCGCCGGTGGGCGGACGCAATCGCATCCGGCGCCTTGCCCGCGGCGACGGCGATGCCGCAGGGGTTGGCGTGCTTGATGATCGCGACGGCCGGCTGGTCGAAGTCGAAGGCGGCGCGCACCGCGGCATCCGCGTCGACGTAGTTGTTGTAGGACATCTCCTTGCCGTGCAGCTGCAGGGCCTGCGCGATTCCCTGCCCGCCCTCGCCGGCGTAGAGCGCGGCAGACTGGTGGGCGTTCTCGCCGTAGCGCAGCACGGCGCTGCGGGTGGCCTCGATGACCAGGGCGTCCGGGAAGAACGGGATGTCGATGTCCTCGTCGGCGCCGGTCACGGCGTCGAATGCTTCAAGGATGTCTTCGGCGAGCGTCTCGGTGTCGTCGGCCCACTGGTCGTACACGTTCTCGGTGAACCAGGCCGACACCGACAGGTCGTAGCCGGCGGTGTGCTCGAAGGCGAGCGAGGCGAGCTTCTGGCGCTGGCGCAGCGTCGTGCCGCCGGTCCCGACCGCGGCGATGATCTCGGGGTAGTCCTCCGGGTCGACCACGATCGCGACGTTCGCGTGGTTCTTCGCCGAGGCGCGCACGAGGGCGGGGCCGCCGATGTCGATCTGCTCGATCACGTCGGCCGGGGCAGCGCCGGACTGCACGGTCTCGACGAACGGGTACAGGTTTACCACGACGAGCTCGAAGGCGGCGATGCTCAGGTCCTTCAGCTGGTCCTCATGCGCCTCGAGGCGCAGGTCGGCCAGGATGCCGGCGTGAACGGCGGGGTGCAGCGTCTTCACCCGGCCGTCGAGGGATTCCGGGAAGCCGGTGACCGTGGAGACATCCGTCACCTCGTGGCCGGCCGCGCGAATGGTGGCCGCCGTCGACCCGGTCGAGACGATTTCGACTCCCGCGGCGACGAGCGCGTCGGCGAGGTCGATCAGGCCGGCCTTGTCGCTGACCGAGATGAGGGCGCGCCGCACGGGGATGACGTCCCGGTCGCGGTAGAGGCTCGCTGCGGTGCTCTGTGTGTGGCCGCTCATGTGTGGGAAAGCTCCTTGAGGTTGACGTGTCCGTTGGCGATGTCGAGCACTGCCTGCACCAGCAGGCGACGCTCGACGGTCTTGATGCGTTCGTGCAGGGTGGTCTCGGTGTCGCCCGCCAGGACGGGCACCCGTTCCTGCGCGATGATCGGTCCCTCGTCGACGCCGTTGTCGACGACGATGAGGCTGGCCCCGGTCTGGCCGGCCCCCGCGGCCAGGGCGTCCCGGACGCCGTGGGCGCCGGGGAACTCGGGCAGGTAGGCCGGATGCGTGTTGACCAGGTTCGGGGAGAGCGCGGCGACGACGCGCGGCGGCAGCAGGCGCATCAGGCCGCTGAGCACGACGAGGTCCGGCTGCCACTGCTGGATCTGCGCGAGGAGTTCGTCTCCCCAGGCCTCCCGGTCGGCGTGCGAGGAATAGGGGACGGTGAAGGTGGGCACGCCGAACTCTTCGCCGAGGGCGAGTCCGTCGGCGTCGCGGTCGGCGCCGATCGCGACGACCCGCGCGGGAAACTCGGCGTCCTCGGACGCCTCGAGCAGGGCGCGGAGGTTGGATCCCCCGCCGGAGATCAAAACGACCAGTGACAGCACCCTTCGAGCTTACCGTTTCGCGAAGGAGCGCCCTTCGGCCCGTACGATCGCCGGGCGCCCACCGACCAGCATGCCGAGGCCGGCGGCCAGGCCGACCTCCACAGCGGCGAGCGCGCCGACCAGGAACGGGTCGGGTCCGACCATCGACAGGCGGCCGGGGCCGATCGCACCGGCCGACCACCAGGCGAGCAGCCCGAGCAGGATGCCGGCCACGAGCCCCATCGACAGTCCGGTGACCAGGCGCTCCGCGGCGCCCGGCAGCGGGGCATCCGTCCCCTCGGACCTGCGGCGGGTCATCCGTGCGGCGCCGAAGCCGATCAGCACGGGCACGACCAGACCGACGAACCCGAGTTCGAGGGTGCCGTGCGGCAGCGCGCCGAGGATCGGGAGCCCGGGGACCGCGCCGAGGGCGGTCCCGACCGGCGACAGGCTCGTGCCGACGCCGACGGCGATGCCCGGGCCGACGAACCAGGCCGCGGCCCAGATGACGAGGTTCGGGATGAGCGCGAGCTGCGCCAGGGTGAGAATGATGCCGCCCAGGACCCCGGACTGCAGGGTTTCGTACAGGCCGATGATGGTCGCGTAGTTGATCAGGGTGAGCACGGCGACGGCGACTGCGGAGACCCCGATCACGCCGACGGCCGCCGCGCTCCCGCCGCGGAGCGCCCCCGCGACGACCGCGCGGGCCGTCTTCGGCAGGTCCGCGAACCGCTCACGGATCCCGCGGGCGCCGGAGCCCAGCTCCGAGCCCACCAGCACGCCGGACGCGTAGACCAGGGTCGGCAGGAGCATCCCCTGCGGCACGGAGGGACGCACGAGCTCGGTGCCCGCCGAGAGGGTGACCAGGGTGGCGAGCAGGCCGTAGGCGGAGATCGCGGAGAGCACGCCGACCCAGCGGTGCGGGGTCGCGGCGGCGCGGCGGCCCGTTCGCACCCCGAGCACGACGGCCGGCAGGGCGACGCCGAGGAAGGCGATGGTGACCGGGAACGGCTCGAGGGCGGCCGGCATCCCGAGCGCGGAGACGACGGCGGGGCCGAGCTGCACGTGGAGGTCCACCCCGTTGCCGAGCAACCACGCGTCGGCGGCGGCCCGCCAGAAGACGAGCCAGTCGAGGCCGAGGTCCACCTGCGTCGCCCAGAGCACGGTCAGGGGCACGAGCGCGATGCCGATGCCGATGGCTACGACAATGAGCGCCTCGAGCGCGGCGAGCAGGGCTGTCGTTAAGCGGTTCATCGGCCTCTGAGCCTACCCGCCGATCCGGCCGCACCGGGCGCGCGCGTGCGGTGCGTGCGAATTCGACGGAGATTCTACTTGCGGTACGGCTCCTTGATCATCGCGACGATCGCCGCGAGGCCGAGAGTCGCGCCGACGAGAACGAATCCGGTGAGAAAGAGGGTGAGAAAAGTCGCCATAGGAACCATTATGGCGCACGCGAAAGGGCCCGGCGATAACGCCGGGCCCTCTCACTGGATGCTTGTTTACAGTGCGGCGAGAACCTCGCGCAGCAGGGTGGCGGTCTCGCTCGGCGTCTTGCCGACCTTGACCCCGGCGGCCTCAAGGGCCTCCTTCTTGCCCTGGGCGGTTCCGGCCCCGTTGGAGACGATGGCGCCGGCGTGGCCCATGGTCTTGCCCTCGGGGGCGGTGAAGCCGGCGACGTAGCCGACGACGGGCTTGGTGACGTGCGCCCGGATGTAGTCGGCCGCCTTCTCCTCGGCGTCGCCGCCGATTTCGCCGATCATGACGATCGCCTTGGTCTCCGGGTCCGCCTCGAACGCCTCGAGGGCGTCGATGTGGGTGGTGCCGATGATGGGGTCGCCGCCGATGCCGATCGCGGTGGAGAAGCCGAGGTCGCGCAGTTCGTACATCATCTGGTAGGTCAGGGTGCCCGACTTGGAGACGAGGCCGATCGGGCCCTTGCCGGTGATGTTCGCCGGCGTGATGCCGACGAGCGCCTCACCGGGGGTGATGATGCCGGGGCAGTTCGGCCCGATGATGCGGGTCTTGTTGCCCTTTGCCTGGGCGTAGGCCCAGAACTCGGCGGAGTCCTGCACCGGGACGCCCTCGGTGATGATGACGAGCAGCGGGATGCCCGCGTCGATCGCTTCGATCACGGCGTCCTTGGTGAAGGCGGGCGGGACGAACGCGATGGAGACATCCGCGCCGGTCTTTTCCATCGCCTCGGCGACCGTGCCGAACACGGGCAGCTCGACGTCGCCGTGCACCACGGTGGTGCCGGCCTTGCGGGCGTTCACTCCGCCGACGACCTGGGTGCCGGCCTTGAGCATGAGGGCGGTGTGCTTGGTGCCCTCGCCGCCGGTGATGCCCTGGACGATGACCCTGGAGTCCTTGTTGAGGAAGATTGACATTCTCGGAATCCTTACTTCGCGGCGTGGGCGAGTTCGGCGGCCTTGGCGGCGCCCTCGTCCATCGTTGCGGCCAGTGTGACGAGCGGGTGGTTGGCCTCGGCCAGGATGCGGCGGCCCTCGTCGACGTTGTTGCCGTCGAGGCGCACGACGAGCGGCTTGTTCGCGGACGTGCCGAGTTCGGCGAGCGCGCCCACGATGCCCTTGGCGACGGCGTCGCAGGCGGTGATGCCGCCGAAGACGTTGACGAAGACCGACTTGACCTGCGGGTCGCCGAGGATGACGTCGAGGCCGGCAGCCATGACCTCTGCGGATGCTCCGCCCCCGATATCGAGGAAGTTGGCCGGCTTCACTCCGCCGTGGTTCTCACCCGCGTACGCGACGACGTCGAGGGTGCTCATGACGAGCCCCGCGCCGTTGCCGATGATGCCGACCTCGCCGTCGAGCTTGACGTAGTTGAGGTCGTTCTCCTTGGCCTTCGCCTCGAGCGGGTCGGCCGCCGCGGCGTCTTCGAGGAACGCGTGCTTCGGGTGGCGGAAGCCGGCGTTCTCGTCGAGCGTGACCTTGCCGTCGAGGGCGATGATGTCGCCTTCTTCGGTGAGCACGAGCGGGTTGACCTCGACCAGGGTCGCGTCTTCGCCCGTGAACACGTTGTAGAGCTGCACGAAGATCGGTGCGACCTTGTCGACGAGCTCGGCCGGGAACTTCGCGTCGATCGCGATCTCCCGGGCCTTGGCCAGGTCGATCCCGGCGAGCGGGTCGATCGACACGTAGGCGAGCGCCTCCGGCTTTTCGACCGCCATGACCTCGATTTCCACGCCGCCTTCGTAGCTGGCGAGCGAGAGGTACGAGCGGTTCGCCCGGTCGAGCAGCACGGAGAAGTAGAACTCCTGCGCGATGCGCGCGCCACCGGCGACCATGACCCGGTTGACGGTGTGGCCCTTGATGTCGAGGCCGAGGATGGCGCGGCCAGCTGCTTCCGCGTCATCCGGGGTCTTCGCGACCTTGACGCCGCCGGCCTTGCCTCGGCCGCCGACCTTGACCTGCGCCTTGACGACGACGACGCCGCCCAGCTTCTCGGCGGCCGCGCGCACCTCTTCGGGTGTGTCCGCGACGATTCCCGGAAGCACCGGGACTCCATACTGCTCAAACAGGTCTCTTGCCTGGTATTCGTAAAGATCCACGCTGCTCTTCCAATCCGCGTCATAGCGTTCGTGCATGGTGAGGGGTGTCGGGCGACGCAGTCGATGTCGGATTTAGCTCGACGTCAAGACATACGACCCGGTCAAACTCTACAGTCCGGGCCAAACAGTCGCTAATCGCCGCCGTCGGCAGGCGGCCGGGCCGGGGCATACCGCGCGTCGCTGGCGCGGGCATCCCCGGGGTGATTTGCTGTACCCATGACTGAACAAGCACATGGCGTAGACCCGCACACGGCCGGACACGCGTCCCGGCTCAACTGGCTCCGCGCCGGGGTGCTCGGCGCCAACGACGGCATCGTGTCCGTCGCCGCGCTGGTCGTGGGTGTCGCCGCCGCGACGACGGATTCCGCTGCAATCCTGATCGCGGGCGTCGCGGCCCTGCTCGCCGGCGCCATCTCGATGGCCCTGGGCGAGTACGTGTCGGTGAGCAGCCAGCGGGACACCGAACGGGCGCTGATCGCCAAGGAGCGCTACGAACTCGAGCACATGCCCGAACAGGAGCTCGCCGAACTCGCCGGGCTGTACGAGGCGAAGGGGCTGAGCCCCGCGACGGCCAGGCAGGTGGCGGTCGAGCTGACCGAGCACGACGCACTCGGAGCCCACCTCGAGGTGGAGCTCCACATCGGCACCGAGGAACTGTCCAACCCGTGGCACGCCGCGTTCGCCTCGGCGCTCGCCTTCACCGTCGGCGCCATCCTGCCGCTCCTGTCGGTGCTGCTCCCGCCGCCCGAGTGGCGCGTGCCGGCCACGTTCCTCTCCGTCGTCATCGCCCTGGTCATCACCGGTTGGCTCAGCGCCTACCTCGGCGGAAGCCCGAAGGGCCGCGCCATCGGCCGGATCGTGGTCGGAGGCGGCCTCGCCCTCGTCGTCACCTACGCGATCGGCGCCCTGATCGGCACCGCCGTCTAACCGCGAAAGCGCAGTTGTGCGCGTTATACGTGCCGTTTAGCGTGCACAACTGCGGTTTCGCGGGAGGTTGGGGGGAGGATGGAGGGATGATATTCGCCGCGGCCATCGACGTCGCCCTCGTGTTCGCGTTCGTGCTGATCGGGCGAGCCAGCCACGGCGAGGACCTCCTCGGTGTCCTGAACACGCTCTGGCCGTTCCTCGGCGGGCTTGTCGCCGGCTGGCTGGTCATGCGGGCGTGGCGCAGCCCGCGGCGGATCGTCTGGACCGGCATCGGAATCTGGCTGGGCACCGCCGCGGGCGGACTGGCGCTGCGCCTGGTCGGCGGGCAGGGCGTGCAGCCGAGCTTCGCGATCGTGACCGTGCTGGTCCTGGGCGTGTTCCTGCTCGGCTGGCGGGGCGTCGCGCTGCTGGTTCGCCGCGTCCGGTCGCCCCGCTGAACCCGCCGCGGCCCGGCCGGATTCGCCGGGGTGCGGCCCGGCCCGGCGGTTGCGGCCCTGCGCGGCGGCACGGAATCATGGACAGGTCGCACTTGCGGCCGGAAGGACCACGCTCGCCATGAGGGATGACGCCGCCACGGGCACGCCTCCGCGCCGTCGGCCCGGGCTGCCCCGGGCCGCGCGGCCCTTCCGGGAGGGGCAGTACCGCATCCTGATCGGCGCGATGACGCTGTCGCTGTTCGGTGCCGGCATGTGGCTGGTCGCCGTGGTCTGGCAGGTGATCGAGCTCGGCGGAGGCCCGATCGAGCTCTCGGTGGTCGCCACCGGCTCGGCAGCCGGTCTGCTCGCGGCCGTCCTGATCGGCGGGGTCGCCGCCGACCGCATCCCCCAACGCCGGATCATGGTCACGGTCGAGGCCACCAAGACCGTGGTCATCGCGGTCGCCGCCGTTCTGGCGTTCACGGGGTCCGTCGACGTCTGGAACCTGGCCGTCATTTCCTTCGCGCTGGGCGTGGCCGACGGATTCTTCTACCCGGCCTATTCGGCGCTGCTGCCCTCGATCCTCCCGGCCGGGGAACTCCTCGCCGCGAACGGCGTCGAGGGGGTGCTGCGGCCGATGGTCATGCAGGCGGCCGGCCCCGCCGTCGCCAGCGCCGCCATCGCGGCCTCCTCGCCGGGCTTCGCCTTCGCGCTGATTGCCGGCGCCCAGCTGCTGGCCGCCGTCGCCCTCGCGTTCCTGCACCCCACGGCCCTGCGCCGTGAGCCGCCCGCCCCGGACGCGCCCCGGCAGCATCCGTTTCTGGCGGTGCTCGTGGATGTGCGCGCGGGCTTCGCCTACATGATCAGGACTCCGTGGCTGCTCGGCACGCTCTCCTATTTCACCCTGCTGGTGCTCGTGCTGATGGGGCCGATCGAGGTGCTGCTGCCGTTCGCAGTGAAGGACCAGGCCGGCGGCGGACCGGGCGGCTTCGCCCTGGCCCTGGCCGCCTTCGGGATCGGCGGGGCGGCCGGATCGGTGGTCGTCGCCTCGCGCCGGCTGCCGCGCCGCTACCTGACCGTGATGAACGCACTCTGGGGGCTCGGCTGCGTGCCCCTGGCGGTCATCGGGCTGACAACCGAGCTGTGGGTCATGATCGTCGCGCTCTTCCTGGTCGGGTTCGCCTTCCAGGCGGGAACCGTGATCTGGGGCACCCTGCTGCAGCGGAGGGTCCCCCCGGCGATGCTCGGCCGGGTATCGAGCCTGGATTTCTTCGTCTCTCTGGCCTTCATGCCGGTTTCGATGGCGCTCGCGGGGCCGGTAGGCGAGGCCATCGGCCTCGCACCGGCCTTCCTGGTCGCCGGACTCGTGCCGCCGGTCCTCGCGCTGAGTGCGATCGTCATCTTCCGGATGTCCCGAGACGAGTTGGAGCATCCGCTCGACCCGGGCGACGAGCCCTGAGGCGCCTGCCCGGTCAGTCCTGCTCTTCGCCCTGGTCGCGATCCTCGTCGCGATCCTCGCGATCCTCGCGATCCAGATCGACCGGGCGCTCGTCGGCGTCGGTCGCCCACTCGTCGTTCTCGTCCTCGCCGCCCGCGAGGTCCTCGTCGAGGGTCAGGTTGGTGTCGTCGACCTCACGGTTCTCGTCGACCCCCTCGCTGCCGAGGCCGGGCCGCCTGGGCCACAGCGCGTCCGGGTCGCTTGCCATCATCACAACTCCTCACGTGCTCCCGGCGGAGGGGAAGGCTCCCCCGCGCGAGCCACGGTACGCCCGTCCCCAGGCCCGGGCAAGGCGCTTCCGGCGCGCCGCGGGCTGGTCAGGAGGCGGGGCGGCGGAGCCCGGGCGTGGCGAGCAGGCGGCCGTCCCGGAGCACAGCCAGCACCTCGATCGACCAGCGGTCGGTGCTCTCGTCCAGCGTCTTCTCGCCGCCGGCGACGATCGCCGTGGCGATCACGTCCGCCGTGACGATGTCGCCCGCGAACACGCTGACCTGCCGGTAGGGCGAGGGCGCACCGGGCAGCGCCGTCCAGATGTGCTCCCCGCGTTCGGCGCTGCCCGAGGTCGCGACCGCGCGCATCCGCCCGGTCTGCGGCACGCCGGCCAGCACGGCGCCTCGGTGCAGCGGGTCCACGATCCCGCTCATCCAGTCCGAGCCCGGCGTCGGGCGCCCGCCGACCAGGATGTCCCCGCCCCCGTTGATGCTCCAGCCGGCCAGGCCGAGACCGGCGAGCACCCCACCGGCCTCGTGTATCGCCAGCGCCTTGACGATCCCGGAGAGGTCGAGCACGCCGTCGGCCCGGTGCGGGGTGAAGACCCCGTTGGTGCGATCACGCCAGTCCAGGGCCAGCGCATAGCAGTCGCGCAGCTCCCGGCTCGCGTCGGTGAGACGGATGTCGCCCCGGGCGATCCGGCTGAGTTCGGAGTCTGCCCGGTACAGGCTGAACCGCTCGTCCCAGCGTCGGAAGGTGTCCCGGGCCGCGGCGTGGGCCGCCCGGCGCACCGACTCGCCGGCGTCGCCGGCAGGGCCGGCCAGCCGCAGGCTGACGACCGTTCCCATCGACTCGAACGTGAGCGAGGGACGCCCGCCGGGATCAGAAGTTCGCGGCATCGAGAGCGGACTGCAGGGACTGGAGGTACCCCTCGGTCGTGTAGGTCGCGCCACCGATGTTCTGCACCGAGGCCGACTGCGCCGACAGAACCTCCTCGCGGAGCACGGGCGCGGCCCGATTGCTGATCGCCACCGACTTGCCATCGCGGTCGGTCAGCCGCAGCGCGGTGACGTCGGTGATCGCGCCCCCGGCGATGGTCACCGACACCTGCACGGGGCCGAACCGGGTCTGCACGGCGGAGCCGGTGAATGTGCCGGACGGCGCGGCCGCTGCGGCCGGCGCGGCAGCTGCGGGAGCGCCGCCGGGCGAGGCGGCACCCGAGGAGTCGGACGTGCCCGCCGCCGTGCCC
>NZ_SOHC01000036.1:0-50761 GCF_004403955.1 Cryobacterium sp. TMT1-2-1 | reverse complement strand
TCGCCACTCGCTACGACAAACTCGCCCTCACCTACCGCGGAGGCGTCGTCCTCCGTGCCATCACCATCTGGTTACACGAATTAGGAGACACGCCCTAGGACCGTCGTCGCCGTCCCAGCCGGGGCAGCCGCCACGGTCCACGCACCGGGAGCCCTCGGCGGATCCGGCGTCGGCGCAGGATGAACGATCGCATCAGTACCAGCAGGACGGCGGCCAGGATCAGGGGGACGGCGACAGTCATTCGGGACGACCGGGTGCGCCGACGCCGGTGGACTCCATCCTGCGAGTCTAGGCGGGTCTATAATCGAAGCGAACACGGGAGTCCGGTTGACCGGGCTGAGAGGAAGCTACCTGGCTTCGACCGTCGAACCTGATCTGGATCATGCCAGCGCAGGGAGGCAAACAATCTCGTAACCCGTGCCCTGTATTCACTACGGAAAGGGCACGACAAGTGCATGCAACAACCACCCCCCTGATTCCCGCCCAGACGACGGCCCGCAAGCCGCGCAACCTGAGGTGGCGGGTCGTCGACATCGTCGTCGCCAGCGTCATCGGCGTCGCCAGCGGACTGATCTTCTTCGCCTGGAACACCGCCTACGTTCCGCTCAGCGCCCCGCTCACGCCCCTCCTTCCCGGCCTGCAGGCCCTCCTGGGCGGCGGATGGCTCTTCGCCGGGGTGCTCGGCGGCCTGATCATTCGCAAGCCAGGGGCCGCGCTCTACACCGAACTTCTCGCTGCCGTCGTGTCCACGCTGATCGGCAACCAGTGGGGTCCGCTCACGCTCGTTTCCGGGCTGGCCCAGGGACTCGGTGCGGAGCTGGTGTTCGCGGTGTTCCTCTACGCCAACTACCGTGCGTACGTCGCCGTCCTGGCGGGCGCCGGCGCGGGCCTGGCCCTCGCGATCAACGACCTGGTACTCTGGTACCCCGGCTCGGCCGCGGCGTTCGCGACGATCTACACGGTGTCCGCCGTCGTGTCCGGCGCAGTGATCGCCGGGCTGCTGTCCTGGCTGGCCATGCGCGGCCTCGCCAGGACGGGGGCGCTCGGCCGGTTCGCCGCGGGTCGCGAGATTCGCGCCGACGTCTAGTCGCACTGATGACGCCGCCGGCAGCACCAGACCTCCGCGTTGCGGGGGCGTCGATCGACGGCTCCGGCTGGGGCTGGCGTCATGCCGGACGGCGGGCGTGGGCGGTCAGGGACCTCGACCTCCGCATCGACCCGGGCGAGCGGGTGTTGCTGCTCGGCGCATCCGGGGCGGGGAAATCCACCCTCGTGCACGCCCTGGCCGGGGTGATCGGCGCCGCCGAGGAAGGCGAGGAACAGGGGCGGCTCCTCGTCAACGGGAGCAGTCCGGCCGCCGCGCGCGGGCAGGTGGGGCTGGTGATGCAGGACCCGGATTCCCAGGTGATCCTCGCCCGGGTCGGCGACGACGTCGCGTTCGGCTGCGAGAACCTCGGTGTGCCGCGGGAGGAGATCTGGCGCCGGGTGCGCGACTCGCTCGCGATGGTCGGACTCGACCTGCCCCTCGGCCACCCCACCTCCGCGCTGTCCGGCGGACAGAAGCAGCGCCTCGCCCTGGCCGGAGTGCTGGCGATGCGTCCGGGGCTGCTGCTGCTCGATGAACCCACGGCCAACCTCGACCCGGCCGGCGTGCTGGAAGTGCGGGAATCGGTGGCCCGGGTACTCGAGCACACGGAGGCCACCTTCGTCGTGATCGAGCATCGGGTCGGCGTGTGGCAGCACCTCGTCAACCGCGTCATCGTGCTCGACCCGGCCGGGGGAGTCCTGGCCGACGGCCGGCCGGGCGACGTGCTCCCGGCGGAGGGCGACCGGCTGTCGGCCTCCGGGGTGTGGGTTCCGGGCATCGCGCACGACCTCCCCGCGCGGCGCCGGGCGCCGCAGGCATCCGATCGTCTCCTCGGAACACAGGCGCTCGCCATCGCGCGCACCCGGGACGCCGTCGTCGCACGCGACATCGAGCTTGAGGTCGTCGAGGGGGCCGCGCTGGCCATCACCGGACCGAATGGGGCGGGGAAATCCACGCTGGCCCTGACCCTGGCCGGCCTTCTGAAGCCGGCCGCCGGCCGGGTGCTCGCGGACCCGCGCTTGTCCGGCGGAGCCCCGGCCGAACCGATCCGCTGGAAGTCCCGCCAGCTGCTCACCCGCATCGGCACGGTGTTCCAGGACCCCGAGCACCAGTTCGTGGCCGGCACGGTCCGAGCGGAGCTGTCCGTCGGGCCGCTCGCGCTCGGGCTCCCGGAGCCGGTGATCTCTGCCCGGGTGGACACCCTGCTGCAGAGGCTGCGGATCGACCATCTCGCGGAGGCGAACCCGTTCACCCTGTCCGGAGGCGAGAAGCGCCGGCTGTCGGTCGGCACGGTGCTGGCCACCCGGCCCGGTGTGCTCGTGCTCGACGAGCCCACCTTCGGCCAGGACTTCCGCACCTGGCGGGAGATCGTGGCCCTGCTCGCGGAGCTCATCGACGCCGGCACCGCCGTGGTCGCCGTGTCGCACGACGCCGAGTTCGTGGCTGCCCTGGCCGACAGCGAATACCGCCTGGCCGGCAGCCTGGACGCCCGGCCCGACCGCCTGGTGACGCTGTGACCGCGACGGCGACGGCGACGCCGGGGAACCGGGGAATCCTGCGGGTCAACCCGGTGGCCAAGCTGGCGGCGGCGCTCCTCCTCGCGGGGGTGCTTGTGCTGACCATCGACTGGGTTTCGGCCGCCGTCGCCCTGGCCTGCGAGCTGGTCCTGTTCTTCTGGGCCGGGATGTCCTTTCGGATCTTTGTGCTCCGCACCCTCCCCGTCTGGCTGGCCGCACCGGCCGCCGGGCTGACCACGCTGCTCTACGGGCAGGCAGCGGGCGCCGAATACTGGCAGTTCGGCCTCATCCACATCACGGACGGGTCGGTCGAACTGGCCGTGGCGACGCTGCTGCGCGTGCTCGCGATCGGGCTCCCCGCTGTTGTCCTCTTCGTCACCGTCGACCCGACGGACCTGGCCGACGGACTGGGGCAGGTCGTCAGGCTGCCGGCGCGCTTCGTGCTGGGCGGGCTGGCGGCACTGCGCCTTGTCGGGCTGCTGATGGAGGACTGGCGCGCCCTCGAGCGGGCCAGGCGGGCCAGGGGCATCGCGGATCGCGGCGTCATCCGGCGCCTGTCCGGCCAGGCCTTTGCGCTCCTCGTGCTCTCCATCCGCCGCGGCAGCAAGCTGGCCACGGCCATGGAAGCCCGGGGATTCGGCGGAACGACCACCCGAACCTGGGCGCGGCCGTCGGATTTCGGCCGGCGCGAGGTGGCGCTGATCGGGCTGGGGCTGTTCGTCGGCGCCCTGGCGGTCGCCGTATCGGTCGCGACCGGAAGCTGGAACTTTGTCCTCGGCTGAGACGCCCGTCGCGGCCGTGCTTCGCGCGCTTGCCGGGGCCGGTCCGACCCCCGTCGTTCTGATCGACGGTCCGAGCGGGGCGGGCAAGAGCACGCTGGCCGACCATCTCGTCGCCGCGTGGCCGGGCACGCGGCCACCGACCCTCGTGCGCCTGGACGACATCTACCCCGGGTGGCAGGGCCTTGATGCCGCCGTCCGGCAGGTCACCCGGTGCGTGCTTGAACCGCGGCAGGCCGGCCGGGCCGCCGCCTGGCAGCGCTACGACTGGGACAGGGGAGAGCCCGCCGAGTGGCACCCGGTGGACCCGGCGAGCCCGCTCATCGTGGAGGGGTGCGGGGCGCTGGCCGCCGCGCACGCCGCGCTCAGCGACATCCGCGTCTGGCTCACCGCGGACGACACGCTTCGGAAGGCCAGGGCCATCGCGCGCGACGGCGAGGTCTTCCGCACGCATTGGGACCAGTGGCAGCTCGAGTGGGAGGACTACCGGGCGAGGGAGAATCCGGAGCGTTGGGCCACGCTGCGGCTCGGCGGAGAGGGCGCCATGCCCGACTCGGCGGCGGCGACTCGGCCGCGCCGTTTCGGCGGTAATCGCCGCCGCCGGGCTAAGTTGGATCCATGACCAGTCCTGATGCAGAAAACGTTGTCTACACTGCCGAGTTCATGGACGGGCCCCTCGAGGGCCAGACCGACACTCGCGTTCTCCTGCACGGGAAGCACGATGCGCGGATCAGCATGCTGGCCGCTGTCGGCGGCATGGAATCGCTGTTCTGGTACGACGAGGTCGACAGCCGCGACGTCCAGGGGCGCGCGCACGTTCGCTACCGGTTCGACGCCGGTGACAGCGACCCGTTCGAGTCGACCGAAGAAACCGACTGACCGACTGACTGCCTGGCCTAACCCGCCCCAGCGCCGACCACCCCGCGCCGAACTGTGAGTTCGGCACCTTCGCCCAGCCCGGGAAGGTGCCGAACTCACAGTTCGGCGATGGTTAACCCCGGTGGTCGAGCGTGTCGAGAGCCGGAGCGTGTCGAGAGCCGGAGCGTGTCGAGACCCGGGCCTAGTCCCGTGACGCGATCAGCGCCGCGATCACCGGTACCGGGTGGAGCAGGCGCCAGCCGAGGCCGGGATCGCTGATCGCGCGGTCGAGCACGAGCGGCGACGAGACCGGTTTTCCCGCGGCGTCGGTGGAGACGCGCCCGACGACCTTGCCGGCGCGCCCGGTGGAGAACGCGTCGAGCTTCACGGCCGCGCCGTCTGAACTCGCGCTCTGCCAGGTGACCTGGGTCTTCGCGGTGCGCACCACTCCGGATGCCGTGTCGCCCCAGATCGATTCGAAGCGGACGTAGGCGTCGCCCTTGGCCAGGAGGGGCAGCTCGCCGATCCCGGCCTGTGCGCTCTCCATCAGGGCGGTCAGGTCGCTCGTCAGCGTGTCGTAGTCGGGTTCGCCGACGAACGCACCGGCGAACGTGAAGCTGGAATCGCCCGCTTCGACCTGGGCGGTGAACAGGAAGCAGACGCCGGCGGCATCCGTGTAGCTGCGCGAAATGCCGGTGATGCCGAGCTCCGGCAGATACGCCGTCGTGTTGTCCACCCCGCGCCGGCCGGCGAGCGATGACGCCGGGGCGGCGATGATCTCAGCGATGATCGGATCGGCCGCGGCGATCGCGGCCAGGCGGGCCAGGTCGGTGGCGGTCCCGGCGGTGGCGGAGTCCAGGCCGGTCGCGTCGGCCATGTGCGTGGCGCCCAGGCCGTTCTTCGTCAGCCAGGCGTTCGCGGCGTCCAGGTATTCCGGCACCGAGCCGTACGCCCACCGGGCCAGGGTGTCGGCGTGATTGTTGCTGGAGCCCAGGACCAGCGACTGCAGCAGCTCCCGCTCGGTCCAGCTCTCACCGGGAAAGACGGCGACGGTCCTGGCATAGGACGCGCTGTAGTCGATGTAGTCCTGGTAGTCCGCGGCGGAAATGGTCAGCTTCGGTCCGGCATCTCCCGCGCCCAGCGGTTTGGCGTCGAGCACGACGAGCGCGGTGACGATTTTGGCCACCGAGGCCATCGGGAGCGCGTCCGTCTTGCCGCCGAACCCGATGGGTTCCCTGGCGGGCGTGGAATCGACGACCTCCGAGCCCGCGGCCGCCGTGCCGATGGCCGTGACCGCGCTCGCACCGGCGGCCGGCAGCCGCGGAGGTGCGGGCTCTGCCGCCGCCGCGGGTGTCGACAGGGTCGCCTTGACCGCGGGAAGCGGCCCCAGCAGGGTCGCCGGTCCGTAGACGCCGACGGCCAGGATCACCAGCGTGCCGGCTGTGACACCAATGAAGCGGCCGGGCCGGAATCTACTCATGCGCTCAGGCTAACCCGGGGGAAGTCAACCCCAGCCGAGCTCGTGCAGCCTGTCGTCATCTATCCCGAAGAAGTGCGCGATCTCGTGCACGAGGGTCACGTGCACCTGGTCGCGCAGTTCGTCGAGGTCGGCGCAGAGGTCGAGCAGCGGTTCGCGGTAGATGACGATCCGGTCGGGCATTTCGCCGAAGCCGTACTGCCCACGTTCGGTCAGCGACACTCCGTCGTACAGTCCCAGCGTGTCCAGCGTGCCGTTCTCCGGGCGGTCTTCGACCACGAAGACGACATTCTCGAGCCCGTCGAGCATGTCGTCGGGCAGCAGGTCGAGCTCGTCGATGACGAGACGCTCGAATTCCTCCGGGGTGAGCTGCGGCATCCGTTCAGCATCCCACAGCGCGGTCAGTCGCCCTTCACGTTGATGAGCTGGCGGAGCGTGTGCCGAACCTCCACCAGGTCGGCGGAGTCCTGCATCACTCGATCAATCGGCTTGTAGGCCTGGGGGATCTCGTCGATGAATTCCGCCGTGTCGCGGAACTCGATGCCGGCCATCGCCTCACGCAGTTGGCTGAACGTGAACGTCTTGCGAGCGGCGGTGCGGGAGTACTCCCGGCCGGCCCCGTGCGGTGACGAATTCAGCGAGAGCGGGTTGCCTTTGCCGACGACAACGTACGAGGCGGTCCCCATCGAACCCGGAATCAGCCCCGGCTTGCCCGGGCTCGCGTCGATCGCGCCCTTCCGAGTCAGCCACACGTCCTTGCCGAAGTGATGTTCCCGCTCGGTGAAGTTGTGGTGGCAATTGATGCGCTCCTGCTCGAGGGACGGCACGCCGGTCCACCTCTCGAACTGCAGGACGACGCGATCCATCATCTCCTCTCGGTTCAACAGCGCGAAGTGCTGCGCCCAGCGCATCTCGGCGATGTACCGGTCGAACTCCGGCGTGCCCTCGACCAGGTACGCGAGGTCCGGGTGGGGAAGCCTGATCGAATGCGCGGATGCGTAGCGCCGGGCGATCTCAATGTGGTGCAGTGCCAGCTTGTTGCCCACACCACGCGAACCGGAGTGCAGGAACAGCCAGACGCGGTCGTGCTCGTCGAGGCTGACTTCGATGAAGTGATTCCCGCTGCCGAGGGTGCCCAATTGAAGCCGCCAGTTCGGTGAGTAGGCCGCCGGATCGAAATGCGCCTCGGTCGCCGCTCGTTCGAGTGTGCGGCACCTGGCCGCGGCAGACGGGGTCAGGACATCGTTGTAGTGGCCGGCCGAGAGGGGGATCGCACGTTCGATGGCCTCGCGCAGGGGGCGGCGGTCAGCGGGGAGGTCACCAGCGCCGAGCTGCGTGCGGACCGCAATCATCCCGCAGCCGATGTCCACGCCCACAGCGGCCGGGATGATGGCGCCGATCGTGGGGATGACGGATCCGACGGTCGCGCCCTTGCCCGGATGCGCGTCGGGCATCAGGGCGAGATGGGGAAAGATGAACGACAGCGAGGCCGTCGTGATCGCCTGTTCGCGCGTGACCGGGTCAAGGATCGACGCCCAATTCAGCAGCTTCGGGTTGATTTCTTCCATGCCGGCATCTCTCGTCCGGAGGCAGCATACGCCTCCCGCGACGGGGATGCCCGGTGGACGATCAATCTATTGGGGTGAGTAACGGGGCTTGAACCCGCGACCTCCTGGACCACAACCAGGCGCTCTACCAGCTGAGCTATACCCACCATGTGTGCTCACATCGCAAGCGACGTAGGCAACTCAAGAATTCTATTACACCTTCGGACCAAAGTTGGACACGGCCTGCGCGGAATGCACTTTCGCCTCGACGCTCGTGGGCCCGGGGTCGGCCACGAAGACGCTCTGGCGGTAGTAGGCGAGTTCCCGAATGGATTCGAGGATGTCGGCGAGGGCGCGGTGGCCGCCGTCTTTCGCGGGCGCGTTGAAGTAGGCGCGCGGGTACCAGCGGCGGGCCAGTTCCTTGATCGACGACACGTCGACGTTACGGTAGTGCAGCTGCTTGTCGAGGCGCGGCATGTACCTGGTGAGGAAGGCGCGGTCGGTGCCGATCGAGTTGCCGGCGAGCGGTGCCTTCTGCTCTGCGGGAATGAACTGGAGGATGTATTCGAGCACCTGGAACTCGGCCTCGGCGACGCTGACCCCGTTCGGGATCTCGTTGATCAGGCCCGACGACGTGTGCATGTCGCGGACGAAGTCGCCCATGTTCGCCAGGGCCGACGCATCCGGCTTGATCACGATGTCGAGGCCCGGGCCGATGAGGTTCAGGTCGAAGTCCGTGATCACGACCGCGATTTCCACGAGCTCGTCGTTGTCGAGGTCGAGACCAGTCATTTCACAGTCAATCCACACCAACCGGTCACCACTAATTGTCATGGGACGAGTCTACCGGTGGGCGCCGACAGGCCCCGCGCGGGTGGCTGGGAGGGTGCGGGAGGTCGCGCGTTGGCGCCTCGTAGACTGGGTACGATGCCAACGACACTTGCGGTTCTCCTGATCATCAATGCGGCCTGGGCCTTCATCGTCTGGCCGCAGTTCTTCCGACGGGTGCGGCGCGACGAACGCGCCCGCGACACGGCCGGCAGGCCGACCAGATTCCTGGTCGTCCACGCCGTGCTGATCGGCATCTCCCTGCTGCTGGCGGTCGTCTCCGTCGTCGTCGCGACGATCTTCCTGATCACGGGCTGACCGACCATGGAACTGATCTTCTTCTCCTCCGCATTCTGTGAGCCGTGCATGCAGACCCGGGCGGTGCTGGCCGAGGCGGCCCGGCTGGTTCCCCTGGCGACCGTGCGGGAACTGGATGTGGCCAGGGACGTCGCCGAGGCCGAGGCAGAGGGCATCCGCACCACGCCGACCGTGATCGTGAAGAACGCCGCCGGAACCGAGGTGTTCCGCGCCGTCGGCGTGCCGACGCTCGCCCAGGTGCTCGTCGCCGCCGCGAAGGCGCTCTGACCTTTCTCATCTTCCGCCCTGTCACCTTCCGCCCTGCCGGCATCCGCCCGGCCGGTCGTGGCGCGGGACGGGCCGAGTCTCCGCCTGCGGTATCGTTGAACCGCGTTTCCCGCCCCCGTAGCTCAGTGGATAGAGCAGCGGCCTTCTAATCCGCTTGTCGTAGGTTCGATTCCTACCGGGGGCACCATCCAGCAAGACCTGTGGGAGGGTCGGTCATGGCCTATCCGCTGATCACCGAACGGCTCAGCATCGCGCCCCTGGCCGGCGCTGACGCCGTGGCCTTCGCCCGGTACCGGCAGGAACCGGGCGTTGCCTTGTACCAGTCCTGGTCGACCGATTTCTCCGAGGCCGCCGCCTTGAGCATCGTCGCAGGTCAGCCGGCGGGCGATCTGCCGGGCGCCGTGTTGCGGAAGGCCGGCCTGCGGCAGGAATGCAGGCAGGTGGAGGCCGACTGGTTCAAGGGGGAGTGGACGACGCTCGACACGTACGCGCTTCTCGGGCGGGAGTGGCCGCGGGGAGCCGCGCGCGGCTGAGGGCGCGAAGGTGCTGGACCCGGGCGCCGCGTCCGCCTTGATAGATTCGGTTCATGCGAGAACTTCAGGCGCGAATCATCGCCGAACTGCACGTGACCCCCACCATCGACCCGGCCGCCGAAGTCAGCCGCCGGATCGGATTCCTCAAGGACTACCTGCTGCGCACGGGGGCGAAGGGGCTGGTGCTGGGCATCAGCGGCGGCCAGGATTCATCCCTGGCCGGACGCCTCTGCCAGTTGGCGGTCGACGAACTCGGCGCCGAAGGTCATCCGGCGTCGTTCACGGCCGTGCGCCTGCCCTACGCGGTGCAGCGGGACGAGGCTGATGCCCGGTTGGCGCTGGACTTCATCCGCCCGCAGACGGTGCTCACCTTCAACATCGAACGCGCGGTCGACGGTTTCGAAGCGGAGTTCCACCACAGCACCGGCGAGGACCTGACCGACTTCAACAAGGGAAACGTCAAGGCGCGTGCACGGATGATCGCCCAGTACGCCCTCGCCGGGGCGCGGGGCCTCCTGGTCGTGGGGACCGACCACGCGGCGGAGGCCGTCACCGGGTTCTTCACGAAGTACGGAGACGGCGGAACGGACATCCTGCCACTGGCCGGCCTGACCAAGCGGCAGGGGCGTTCGCTCCTCGTCGCCCTCGGGGCGCCGGAGCGGCTCTACCTGAAGCCGCCGACGGCAGACCTGCTCGACGACCAGCCCGGCCAGACCGACGAAGCCAACCTGGGCCTGCGGTACGAAGACATCGACGACTACCTCGAGGGGAAATCCGTCGACCAGGGCGTCGCGGACGCCCTGGAGACGAGGTTCCTCAGCACCGAACACAAACGGAACGTTCCCGCCTCGCCGTTCGACGCGTGGTGGCGCTGAGCCGGCGGTTCTACGGCTGGGGGGGAGTCGAGACGGGCCCGGTGGGAACGTAAGGATCCGCCGAACGGACGTCAAGCGCCTCGACGTCGTCGAGCAGCTGCTGGGTCTCCGTCGACGGTGTCGCCGGCGTGTAGCCGAGCGGCGCGTAGCTGATCGGTGCGCGGCTGACCTGGGAAGTGCCGGCCGGGGCAGTGCCGGTCTGGGAAGTGCCGGCCTGGCCATCGGCGGACTGCGCGGCCTCCATCTGCCGGACGTCTCCCTGCGCAGCACTGCGCCCCGCCGCGTTCGCGTACACCGCGTCGTCCTCGTAGTCCTGGCTGACCGGTCGTGCGTTGACGGTCGAATCGGCCTGCGTCGTGGCCGGTTCGAACTGCCGGGGCGTCGACGCGGATTCGGTTTCCAGCCGGGTGAAGTCGTCATGGTGCTGCTGGGCAACCCAGGCGTCTCGTTCGGCGAGGAGGCTCTTCTCTGAGCTCGTGTCCTGGAGCTTCCAGCGATCGAGGTCGCCCTGGAAGATCTTCCGGGCCCGTGACGGCTTGTTCTGCCAGTCGACCAGGCGGTCGCGGAACTCTGCGACGGCGGGCTCGAGCTGGTAGCCGAACGTGGCCGAGGTCCGCTTGAGGTCGGCCAGCTGGTGGGCGGCCCAATTCGCGGCGATGCCGGCTCCGCGGATCGGCAGCAGACGCAGCTGGATGTCCGCGTGTCCGACGGCGCGGTCGGACATGACCTGCTCCTGCGCGGTCAGCGAGTTCCAGACGGAGGCATCGGCGGCCGCATCGACGAGCGTGCTGATGACCGCGGCTTTGAGTTCGCGATCGCGCTGGTCGAGCAGGCCCCTGACCGCTCCACGGGAGATCCATGCCGCCAGCACGCTGGCGACGATGAGGGCAACGACGAGCACGACAGCACCGAAGATGACGGGCTGGTTGCTGATGGCCGTGAGCCAGGATACGAAGTTATTCCACCATTCCATGAGCCGAATGTACCGGGCCCGCGTGGCGTTCTGCGGGAAGGGCGGCGGCGTGCCCCGAACTGGTGCCAGGCGAATGCGGGATCAACGGAAGCAGTCCGCCGCGTCGTCGATCCGCCAGAACTCCCCCAGGTGGATGCTGCGGGCTGCCTGCACGATGCGGCGCGCGGCGAAACGTTCCCCGCGGGCATCCGCTCGGCGTTCGATGTGGCCGAGGACGGCGCCCGACCGGCCGGTCACCCGCCACAGCCCGTCTTTGACCGGGACGAGGCTGGGGCCGCGGGTTGCGGTTGTCGTGATCATGGAATCCTCCGAACTTTCAGCCGGCCGCTGGGGTTTTCCTCAGGTTAGGCTCGGCCACCGACATTCGTCCGCGCTTCAGTCGGGCGGGCCCTTCGCGAGCGCGAGATCCTGGCTCGCCAGGTCCAGGTCCACTGCCTTGTTGGACCGCGCCGTTTGCGCGACGACGATGCCGATCAGCACGAGCACGGCTCCCGCCGCCTGCACGCCGGTGAGCGACTCACCCAGCCACAGGAAGGCGAACGCGAACGCAAAAATGACCTCGGATGCCGAGACCACGCCTGCGGCGGTGGCGTTCAGCCTGCCGAGTGCCATATAGGAGAGCAGATACGGCGCGAAGGATCCGAACACGCCGTTCCAGAGCAGAATGCCCCAGAGCGGGAAGGACACCGAACCCATGTTGCCGCCGAGGGACGTCTGCTGGGTGAGGATCGCCGGGTCGATCTGCCACCAGGCGCTGAACAGGAGCCAGAAGGCGCTGGCGAACAGCATCGACCAGAACGCCACCGCCAGTGGGGAGGTCGTGGCGACCTGGCGCTCGCCGACCAGGAAGTACACGGCCAGGCAGATCGCCGCCAGTATCCCCGCCACGACGCCGGGTGCCGACAGCCTGCTCGCCCACACCTCGGCGACGATGGCCATTCCGATCAGCACGAAGACGATGGCCACCCAGATCCGCGATTTCACCTTCTCCTTGAAGACGAAACGAACCACGAGGGCGATGAGCAGCACCCCGGAGTACTCGAGCATGAGTGCGATCCCCACGGGCAGCAGGCTGATCGCCACGGCGTAGAACCACTGGATCAGGGCGACGCCCGCGACACCGAGGAGAGCCATCACGGCCAACTGGCTGCGGTCGATGCGGAACGCCGCGCGGTTCGTGGCGAGCAGCAGTACGCCGGCGAGCAGCGCGATGATGGTGACCCGGGCGAAGGTGAGCTGCGCGGGGGAGAGCCCGGCCTCGACGATGACCTTGGTGGTGCTTCCGTTCAGCCCGAAGAGGAGCGATGCGACCAGCGCGAAGAGGTAGCCCACCCCGCTAACCGACGGATGTGCCGTGCACGGCGTGTGGTTCGATGGCTGCGATCTCGTCTTCGCTCAGCGCCGGGGCCTCCAGTGCGGCGACGTTCTGCTCCAGCTGCGCAACGCTGCTCGCGCCGATGAGTACCGAGGTCACGGACGGCTGCCGCAGGATCCAGGTCAGGGCCAGCTGCGCGAGGGTCTGGTGGCGTGCGGCGGCAATTCCGTTGAGCGCACGCACCCGGCCGAGGTACGTGTCGGACAGGGCCGACTCCGACAGGAATCCGCTGTTGGCGATGCGGGAACCCGCCGGCACCCGGCCGTCGAGGTACCGGTCGGTCAGGAGCCCCTGCGCCAGCGGGGAGAAGACGATGCTGCCGACGCCGAGTTCGTCGAGGACCGGGAACAGCCCGTCCTCGATGTGACGGTCGAACATGGAGTAGCGCGGCTGGTGGATGAGCAACGGCACGTTGTGCTCGGCCAGGGCGGCCGCGGCCGCGCGGGTCTGCTCGGGGTCGTAGCTCGAGATCCCCGCGTACAGGGCCTTCCCCTGCTGCACGGCGGTGGCCAGGGCGCCCATCGTCTCCTCGATCGGGGTGTTCGGATCCGGCCGGTGCGAGTAGAAGATGTCGACGTAGTCCAGACCCATCCGGCCGAGGCTCGCGTCGAGGGACGAGAGCATGTACTTGCGGGAGCCCCATTCGCCGTACGGGCCCGGCCACATGTCGTACCCGGCCTTGCTGGAGATGATCATTTCGTCCCGGTAGGGCCGGAAGTCCTCGGCGAAGATCCGGCCGAAGTTGGTCTCGGCGGCGCCGGGGGGCGGACCGTAGTTGTTGGCCAGGTCGAAGTGGGTGACTCCGAGGTCGAAGGCGCGGCGCAGGATGGCCCGCTGGGTGTCGATCGGGCGCTCGTGGCCGAAGTTGTGCCAGAGGCCGAGGGACACGGCGGGGAGCTTGAGGCCGCTCCGACCGGTGTGACGGTAGTCCATGGCGGCGTAGCGGTCATCAGCGGCAACAAAGGTCATGGAGTTACTCTAGAGGCGTGCAAACTTTCGTAGTAGCAGGTGGATGTTTCTGGTGTCTCGACGCCGTGTATCGGGTTTTGCGTGGGGTGAGTGACGTCGTCTCCGGGTACACCGGCGGTGAGGTCCCGAACCCGAGTTACGAGTCGGTGTGCACCGGCCGCACCGGGCATGCCGAGGCCATCGCGGTGACGTTCGACCCCGAGGTCATCCCGGCCGAGGTGATCCTGGACGTGTTCTTCACCCTCCACGACCCGACCCAGCTGAACCGGCAGGGCGCCGACGTCGGCACCCAGTACCGGTCGGCGATGTTCTACGCGGACGACGAGCAGAAGCAGCTCTTCGATACGGCGCGCGAGCGAGCCAACGGCTGGTGGGACGGCGGCATCGTCACCACGATCGAGCCGCTCGGCGAGTATTTCGTCGCCGAGGACTACCACCAGGACTTCTTTGCGAAGAACCCGGGCCAGGGCTACTGCATGGCCGTTGCCCTGCCGAAGGTGAACAAGATCCGCAAGTCGTACTCGCAGTACATCGTCGCGTAGCGATCCGCGGCTCGTCGTCCTGGGCCGGCTGGTTCTCCACAGCCTGCCGGTTCGGTGGAATTGCCCGGATGCCGGGCGGTCGCTCCCGCGCGCCCTCGAGGCGAGCACACTCGTCGTACGCGGCCCGGGTGTGACAAAACTGGCACGAGTGGTTGTTCCCGGGTCGCGCGCACGGGGCGTCCGCCCTGCGCAGGCGTTCGTGCAGCTGCTCGCGCAGCTGGTCGTGCAGGGAGGCACATCATGACGAGCGACACCATGACCCTGACGGGAATCGTGGCGACGACGCCGCGGCACCTGGTCACGAGTTCCGGTTTGGCCATCACGTCTTTCCGTCTGGCGTCCGGGCAGCGCCGGTTCGTCCGCAAACGCAACGCCTGGGTGGATGCCGACCCGAATTGGTACACCGTTTCGTCCTTCCGGCAGCTGGCGCACAATGTGGTGGCGTCGGTCAGGAAAGGTCAACATGTGGTGGTGACCGGCAGGCTGCGCGTGCGCGACTGGGAGAATGCGGATCGAAACGGAACATCGGTCGAGCTCGAGGCGGACGCGATCGGCCATGACCTCACCTGGTGCACGACGGCGTACGTGCGCAGTGCGCCTGCGGCCGCGCCGGCGCCGCGGCCTGCGATGGAACAGGAGGACCCGGAGCTGGACGCCTCGGAGCAGGGGGGTTCGGAGCAGGGGGGCTCGGACCAGGGCGCCGCGGAGCAGGCAGAGCCCGGCTCCTTTGCTCCCCGCGGGGCGCCGAGCCTCGCGACCCTAGACTCGTAGGGTTGGCCGCGTCGCGGCCGCAGGAGGGCGACGCGTGCCGGGTACAGCAGGAACGAATCCGACGAGCGGTGGTCGCCACTCCACCATCGGCGCCGCAGCACTGACCGCAGCGCTGATGGCCCTCGGCCTCGCGGCGTGCTCGGCAGATTCGCCGCCACCCACCCGGACGAGCTGGGCCGGCCCGAGTGCCGCTCCAGGCACAGCCCCGCCCCCCGCGGCCGAGCCGGTCCCGGATCCGACCCTGGCACCCCGGCTGAGCGCATCCGAGAACCTCGACTACTTCGACTTCATCGCCGCCGGGGTGCTCCGGACCGATCCGGCGGCCGGCGGAAGGGCCTTCATCGACGGCCTCGTCGCCGGCGGCTTCGACAAGAAGACGATGGAAGTCACCTTCGACCGCACCCAGGCCGACCTCGCCGCGGACTCCATCCAGTTCTCCGTGCGGGTCAACGACGAGTGCCTGATCGGGCAGAACGGACCGGCGACCGGGGGCTACCACAGCATGGTCGCGGACGTGCTCGGCTCAGGCACGTGTCTCGTGGGCGGCACGCGGCAAATAGACTGGTAGATATGGCCGAATTTATTTACACGATGGTCCGAGCGCGCAAAGCGGTTGGCGACAAGCTCATTCTCGACGACGTCACGATGTCGTTCTTCCCCGGCGCCAAAATCGGCATCGTGGGGCCGAACGGCGCGGGTAAGTCAACGATCCTCAAGATCATGGCCGGGCTCGACACCCCGAGCAACGGCGAGGCCAAGCTCAGCCCCGGCTACACCGTGGGCATCCTGATGCAGGAGCCCGAACTCGACGAGACCAAGACGGTCCTCGAGAACGTGCAGGAGGGCGTCGGCCCGATCAAGGCCAAGGTCGACCGTTTCAACGAGATCAGCCTCGCGCTGGCCGAACCGGACGCCGATTTCGATTCCCTGCTCGCCGAGATGGGGACGCTCCAGGAAGCGATCGACGCCGCCGACGCCTGGGACCTCGACTCCCAGCTCGAACAGGCGATGGATGCCCTGCGCACGCCGCCGGGGGACATGTCCGTCGTGGATCTCTCCGGTGGTGAGAAGCGCCGGGTGGCGCTGACCAAACTCCTCCTGCAGAAGCCGGACCTGCTGCTCCTCGACGAACCCACCAACCACCTCGACGCCGAGAGCGTGCTCTGGCTCGAGCAGCACCTGGCCCAGTACGCCGGCGCCGTGCTCGCCGTCACCCACGACCGGTACTTCCTCGACCACGTCGCCGAGTGGATCGCCGAAGTCGACCGCGGCCACCTGTACCCGTACGAGGGCAACTACTCGACCTACCTCGAGAAGAAGCAGGAACGTCTGCTCATCGCCGGCAAGAAGGACGCCAAGATGGCCAAGCGTCTCGCCGACGAGCTCGACTGGGTGCGCTCCAACGCCAAGGGCCGCCAGGCCAAATCGAAGGCGCGCCTGGCGCGCTACGAGGAGATGGCCGCCGCAGCCGAGAGCACCCGCAAGCTCGACTTCGAGGAGATCCAGATCCCGGTCGGACCGCGCCTCGGCGCCCAGGTCATCGACGCGAAGAAGATCAAGAAGGGCTTCGGCGACCGCGTCCTCATCGAGGACCTCTCCTTCACCCTGCCGCGCAACGGCATCGTCGGCATCATCGGCCCCAACGGTGTGGGTAAGACCACCCTGTTCAAGACGATCGTCGGACTCGAGCCGCTCGACGAAGGAGAACTCAAGATCGGCGAGACGGTCACCATGTCCTACGTCGACCAGAGCCGCACCGGTATCGACCCGAACAAGACGCTCTGGGAGGTCGTCTCCGACGGCCAGGATTACATCCAGGTCGGCAAGACCGAGATCCCGTCGCGTGCCTACGTCTCCACGTTCGGGTTCAAGGGACCCGACCAGCAGAAGAAAGCCGGCGTGCTCTCCGGTGGTGAGCGCAACCGCCTCAACCTCGCCCTCACCCTCAAGCAGGGCGGCAACCTGCTGCTGCTCGACGAGCCCACCAACGACCTGGACGTCGAAACCCTCGGCTCGCTCGAGAACGCGCTGCTCGAGTTCCCCGGCTGCGCCGTGGTCATCACTCACGACCGGTGGTTCCTCGACCGCATTGCCACGCACATCCTGTCCTACGAGGGCACCGACGAGGACCCGGCGAACTGGTACTGGTTCGAGGGCAACTTCGAGTCGTACGAGCAGAACAAGATCGAGCGACTCGGCCCGGATGCCGCGAAGCCGCACCGGTCCGCCTACCGCAAGCTCACCCGCGACTAGGAGCATCCGGATGAAGCTGCACGTCCCGATCTCGCTGCGCTGGTCCGACCTTGACGCGTACGGCCACGTCAACAACGCGGAGATGCTGCGCCTGCTCGAAGAGGCGCGCATCCAGGCGTTCTGGGTGACCGACGAGACGGGCGGCTCGATGCTCGGGGCGAGCACCGCGGTGCTCGACGGCAAGCCGGGGGCGGCGACGCTCACCCTCATCGCCCGGCAGGAGATCGAGTATCTCGCGCCGGTGCCGTACATGAGGCAGCCGCTGGACGTGCGTCTCTGGCTGGGCAAGCTCGGCGGGGCGAGCCTCGAGGTCTGCTACGAGGTGTGGAGCCCGGCCGGCCTCGAACCCGCGCTCCTGTACACGCGGGCGAGCACCACGATCGTGCTGGTGGATGCCGTGAGCGAGCGCCCGCGCAAGATCAACGACGTCGAACGGGCGGCCTGGACGCCGTACCTCGACGAGGCCATCGCGTTCACGCGGCGTTGACGAGGTAGCGGCTTTCCCCCGGGGGTGTCGGCCGGCTAGCCGGCCAGCACCGAATCCCCGTCGATCGTGACGGTGACTTTGTCGAGCGGCCGGGGCGCAGGGCCGCCCAGCACCTCGCCGGTCGTGGCGTCGAACCGTGATCCGTGGCAGGGGCAATCGAACTCGTCGGCCTTCGGGGCGACTATGCAGCCCTGGTGCGTGCAGACGGCGCTGAAGGCGACGACCTCGCCTGCGGTCGGCTGGGTGAGGAGGATCGGTTTCTTGTCCAGGGTGACCGCGATCGAGCCGCCCACCGGGATGTCCGCCAGTTTGGCGATCTCGACCGGCGTTCCGGTTCCCTTCGATGACGTGTCGGGGGACCCGGGCTGCGCGCATCCGGCCAGGGCGACAGCAGCCGTGCCGGCGCCTCCGATCAGGATGACGGTGCGGCGTGAGACATCCGGTGCGTGCGGCATGCTGGTTCCTTCCGGGATTTCGACCACGACCAGACTGGCACGTCTGCGCGCCGCGGCGCTACGCTCGCCGGCCGGGGCCGTCAGTCAACCTTCTTCGGCAGGCGGACCATCCCCTCCTGGGCGACGGTCGCCAGGAGGATGCCGTCCCGGCTGTAGATGCTGCCCGTGGACAGGCCCCGGCCGCCCTGCGCGGTCGGGGAATCCTGCAGGTAGAGCAGCCATTCGTCGACGCGGCCGAACCGGTGCCACCACATCGCGTGGTCCAGGCTCGCCACCTTGAGGCCGGGGGTGGCCCAGGGCAGGCCGTGGCGGCGCAGCACGGGCTCCATGATCGAGTAGTCGCTGGCATAGGCGAGGGCGGCGCGGTGCAGGTCAGGGTCGTCCGGCATCGGGCCGAGGGACTTCATCCACACGCCCTGCCGCCCGGTGCGCGCGCCATCCACCGTGAGGTAGATCGGCGAGGGAATGTGGCGCATGTCGAAGGGGCGCTCATTGGCCCAGTACCTGGCCACCGAGTGGTCGAGGTGGCCCAGGGTCTCCTCGGCCGACGGCAGGGACTCGGGGGCCGGGATGTCCGTCGGCATCTCGATCTGGTGCTCGAGACCGTCGTCCGCGTCCTGGAAAGAAGCGATCATCGACAGGATCGGCAGTCCGTCCTGGTAGCACTGCGTGCGCCGGGTCGAGAACGAGCGGCCGTCGTGGATCCGCTCGACCGAGAAGGTGATCGGCTGGGCCACGTCCCCCGGCCGCAGGAAGTACCCGTGCATGGAATGCACGTGGCGGTCGTCCGGCACGGTGCGCATGGCCGCGACGAGGGACTGGGCGAGCACCTGTCCGCCGAAAACGCGTCCGTGCGGCATCCACTGGGAGACGCCCGTGAAGATGTCCTCGCTGGTGCGGGCACCCGTGTCGGTGAGATCCAGGGCGGCCAGGAGACCTTCCATCGGCGTGTTCATGGCTTCTCCTCGGTGCTTGCTTGCGTGCTGGCTTGCGTGCTGGTTTCGGTGCTGCCCAGGAACCCGGCGTGAGCCCCGTCGTATCTTGGTAGTTTAGAAGCAGATGAGCCAGTCATTTTCCCTCACAGACTCCCTGTCCCTCGCCGACCTCCAGGTCTACCTCTCCCGCGCCGGCCGCGTGGAAGACGGAGCAGTCCGCCTGATTTCCGCCGCCGGCGTGCTCGCCGTGTACACCGCGATCCTCTATCCGCGCGGCCTGCTTGACTCGAGCCCCACCGTGCTGGGCCTGCGCACCTTCGCCCTGACGGAACCGGTCGAACTCGACGCCGTCGTCCCGGTGCGGTCGTTGCTGGACCGGGTCGCCCGCCTCACCGGGGCCGTCGTCGACCCGGGCGCCCCGGTCGCCGTCACGGTGCCGCTGGAGGTGAGCACGGTCACCTGGGCCGGGATCTCGCCGCCCCGCGGCGGCTGGCAGTCGCAGGGCGAGGCGGATGCCGCCCTCCTGGAGAACGCCGCTCGTGCCGGAATCGACGAGGTCGCGGCGTCCATCCCGACCGGAACCGGCGAACAGATCGTGCAGCGCGTGCGCTCCGAGGTCTGGGGCCGCCCGGTCGAGGGACTCGAATTCGTGCCCAGCGGCGCCGCATTCGCCGCCTACAGCCTCGGCTTCCTCGCTCCGGACGAGCCGGTCGCGCTGTTCGAGACCGGCCCCTGGACCCGGCTGAGCACAAGCCGCGGTCACATCCTCGTGCGCCGCAAGCCCTGGACCCTCAAGGCCTAGTCCCGCGAAACCGCAGTTGTGCGCCTTAAAACGCCCGTTTAGCGCGCACAACTGCGGTTTCGCGGGGAATGTTAGGGCGGGGTCAGAGGGCGGCGGCGACCGCGCGGCCGGCGGTGCGTGCGGAGAACAGGCAGCCGCCGAGGAACGTGCCCTCGAGCGACCGGTAACCGTGCATCCCGCCGCCGCCGAAGCCGCTGGCCTCGCCCGCGGCATAGAGGCCGGGAACCGGGCGCCCGTTCCAGCCGAGCGCGCGCGCGGACAGGTCGGTCTCAATACCGCCCAGGCTCTTGCGGGTGAGGATGTGCAGCTTGACCGCGATCAGCGGCCCGTTTTGCGGGTCGAGCAGCTTGTGCGGCGTCGCCACCCGGATGAGCTTGTCGCCGCGATAGTGGCGGGCCTGCCGGATCGCGTTGATCTGGGCATCCTTGGCGAAGTCGTTGTCGAGTTGTCGGTCCCGGGCGACGATCTCCTGTTCGATCCGGGCGAAGTCCAGCGGGATGTCGGGGGAGAGCTTCTGCATTCCGGCCATGAGCTCGAAGAGCGTGTCGGCGACGACGAAGTCGACGCCCTTCTGCTTGAACGCCTCGACCGGCCCGGGCGCACCCGGGCTCACCCTCTGCGCGAGCAGCCTGAGGTCTTTGCCGGTCAGGTCGGGATTCTGCTCGCTGCCCGAGAGGGCGAATTCCTTCTCGATGATCTTCTGGGTGAGCACGAACCAGCTGTGCTCGTAGCCGGTCTTCAGGATGTGCTCCAGGGTGCCCAGCGTGTCGAACCCGGGAAACAGCGGCGCCGGCAGCCGGGCGCCGGTCGCGTCGAGCCAGAGCGACGACGGCCCCGGCAGAATACGGATGCCGTGGGCGGCCCACACGGGATCCCAATTGGTGATCCCCTCCGGATAGTGCCACATCCGGTCGCCGTTGATCAGCCGGGCCCCGCCCTGTTCGGCGATGCCGAGCATCCGCCCGTCGACATGCGCAGGGACGCCGGACAACAGGTGCTCGGGTGGTTCGCCCATGCGCTCCGGCCACTGCGCGCGCACGAGGTCGTGGTTGCCGCCGATGCCTCCGCTGGTGACGATCACGGCCGAGGCGCGCAGGTCGAAGTCGCCGACGGCATCCCGTGAGCTGGCCACCCCGCGTGCCGCGGAGCTGGCCGCCAGGCGGGTGCCCCGCACGCCGACCACCGAGCCGGCCCGGACGATCAGCGCGTCGACGCGGTGGCGGTGCAGGGCGCTCACGAGCCCGGCCTGGACCCCGGCGCGCACGGCCCGGATGAAGGGTTCGAGGATGCCGGGACCGGTACCCCAGACGATGTGGAACCGGGGCACCGAGTTGCCGTGTTCGAGCGCCGTGTAACCGCCCCGTTCGGCCCAGCCGACCACGGGAAAGAACCCGATGCCCTTCTCGCGGAGCCAGGCCCGCTTCTCGCCGGCGGCGAAGTTCAGATACGCCTCGGCCCAACGCCTCGGCCAGTGGTCTTCCTCCCGGTCGAACCCGGCGCTGCCGAACCAGTCCTGCCGGGCGAGCTCGAGGGAGTCCTTCACTCCCATGCGGCGCTGTTCGGGCGTGTCGACCAGGAACAGCCCGCCGAATGACCACCAGGCCTGGCCGCCGAGGGAGGCGGCCGGTTCCTGCTCCACGAGGAGGACCTTCTTGCCGGCCTGGGCCAGTTCGGCCGTCGCGACGAGGCCGGCGATCCCGGCTCCCACGACGATGACATCGGCTTCGGTCGCGGGTGCGCTCATCGTGACTCCCCTGTCAGGGTGCGGCGGATCCGCGCGCCCGGGTTAGTCCTCGAAGGTGTTGACCATGGCGTGCGCCGCACGATCCAAATAGTCCCACAGTGTTTCGCGCTGCAGGGGCGGCAGGCCGACGGAGTCGACGGCTTCGCGCATGTGCAGCAGCCAGCGGTCGCGGGCATCCGGATTGACCTTGAACGGCTGGTGCCGCTGGCGAAGGCGCGGGTGCCCGCGCTGTTCGCTGTAGGTGCCGGGGCCGCCCCAGTACTGCTCGAGGAACATGGTGAGGCGTTCGATTGCGCCGCTGAGGTCTTCCTCGGGGTACATCGGCTTCAGCACGGGGTCACCGGCCACCCCTCGGTAGAACTCGGTGACGAGTTTTTCGAAGAACGGGCGTCCGCCGACCTGTTCGTAGAACGACGGGCCAATCGCGGCGCCGTTCTCACCGTCGCGAAGGTGGACTGCGGCCGGGGTTACCGGGGTGGGGTCAAGCGTCATCGCGAATCTCCGGATCTGGGGTTGTCTGCACCTGGGGCACGGCCTGGGGCACGGTCGGCGGCACGGGCTCTGACGCGGGCTGTGACCCGGCCTTGGGCTTGCGGGGGGCCCTGGGCGCCCGGGACTTCCTGGCCGGGGCGGGCGGCTCGCCGCCATCCGTGAGCACGTCGGGGACCTGAGCCGCGGCTTCTTCCGCGGCGTCGAGCGAGGGAGTGATGCCGGAGCCGTCGGCCGCGCCATCCGCCCCGGTCATCACGACGCTGTTCAGCGGGGTGAGCGAGACGCCCATCCCATCGAGCGCCTTCTTCATGTGCAGGCGGAGGTCGCGGGCGAAGTCCCACTTGGCGGATACGCGTGTCTTGACGGCCAGGCGGGTCACAAGGGCCTCCGCGGTGATCGACTCGAGGCCCCAGATTTCGGGCTTCTCCAGGATGATGCCGCGCCACTTGCGGCTGGAGGCGAGCGCGGTGGCGACGCGCAGCAGTTCGGCCTGCACGGCCTCGACGTTGGAGCTGTAGGGGATGGCGAGGTCGATGATGACCCGGGCCCAGCCCTGCGACATGTTGCCCACCCGCAGGATCTCGCCGTTGCGCACGAACCAGAGGGTGCCGTCGACGTCGCGCACCTGGGTGATGCGGATGCCGACGTTCTCGACGACGCCGGAGGCGAAGCCCACGTCGACGATGTCGCCGACGCCGATCTGGTCCTCCACAACCATGAACAGGCCGTTCAGAATGTCCTTGACGATGTTCTGCGCGCCGAAACCGAGGCCGGCGCCGAGGGCCGCCGTCAGCAGGGCGAATGAGCCGAGGATGTCCGTGTTGACGACGTTGACGATGAGCAGCACCGTCACGATCAGCAGGGTCACGTTGAGGATGTTCGTGAGCACCGAACCGAGGGTGCGGGTGCGTTGCACCACGCGCACGGCGGCCAGCGGCGACACGTTCAGGGCCTGCGTGTCGTCGACCTTCTGCGTCCTCTTCACGCCGGAGACGATCTGCTGGACGACGCGCTGGATGACGAAGTGAAGCACCCAGCGAAGGAGCAGCGCGATGATGATGATCGCGGTGATGTGGAAGATCTTCAGCCACAGGTAGACGGTGAAGAAGTCGGTCAATTCGGCCCAGATGGAGTCCCAGTTCATATTCGACCCAGTCTACCGAGCGCACGACTGAGCCCGGGCATGTCGCCCGGGCTCAGGGTGAAACGGTTACTCGGCGTCGCGGGCCTGGGCGGCGAGGGCGCGCTCCACGCCGGCCATGTTCTCGATGACGAGCCTGCGCAGTGCCACCGGCTCCGGGTTGGCGTCGAGCCAGGCGCGCGTCGCATCGACCAGCGCCTTGTTGGCCAGGGGCGCCGGGTACAGGCCGACGACGATCTTCTCGGCGATCGCGAAGCTGCGTGATGCCCAGACCGTCTGCAGCATGGAGAAGTACTTGTCGACGAACGGTTCGAGCAGGGTGGTGTCGTTCGCCCGAAGGAACCCGGCGCCCGTCACCCGCACGATGGTGTTCGGCGCGGTGTCGACGTCGATCAGAGACGACCAGGCGGCCTGCTTGCCTTCGAGAGTCGGAATGGCGGCCCGGGCCTGGGCGGCCGACTGGGCGCCCGTCGCGGTGTTGTCCCCGGCGAGGGCCGCGTCGATCTCCGCGGTGCCGGCCTGGCCGCCGGCGACCAGGGCGATGAGGAGCTCCCAGGCCAGGTCGGTGTCGATGACGAGACCGTCGAGCGGCGAGGTGCCGTCCAGCAGGGCGGAGATGGACTCGAGCTGGGCCTCGGTGGTCGCGATCGACGCGAAGAACTTCACGAACTGGAACTGAGCGTCGCTGCCGGCCTCGGCGTGACGAGCGAGGGACCAGAGCGAGTCCCCGACCTCCTTGACCGTGCCCGCGCGGTGTTCCTCGGCAACGTAGAACGTTGCCGCGAGCACGACCTGGCCGAGCACCGTGCGGAGCGTGGTCGACTCGGTTTCGGTGGCGACGTTGCCGAGCACGAGGGTGATGAAGTCGCGCGGCGCGGTCTCGGCGTCGCGGGTCGAGTCCCAGACGGAACCCCAGACGATCGCCCGGGCCAGAGGGCTCTCGATCGCCGACAAGTACTCGAGGGCGACGTCCTGCGACGCGGCGTCGAGGCGGATCTTCGCGTAGGCGAGGTCGTCGTCGTTGAGCAGGACCAGGTCGGGGCGGGCGCGGCCGACGAGCTCGACGACATCCGTACGCTCGCCGTCGACGTCGAGTTCGACCCGGTGCGTGCGCACGAGCCGGCCGTCCTGCGGGGAATTGTCGGTGTCGAAGCTGTACAGCCCGATCGCGAGGCGGTGCGGGCGGATGGTGGGGTAGTCGGCGGTGGCGGACTGCAGCACGGCGAACCCGGTGATGTTTCCGGCGTCGTCGACCGTGATCTCGGGGCGGAGCGTGTTCACGCCGGCCGTCTCGAGCCAGAGCTTGGTCCACTCGGTGAGGTCGCGGCCGCTGGAGGCCTCGAGTTCGACCATCAGGTCGTTCAGCTCGGTGTTGCCCCACTCGTGCTTGGCGAAGTACGAGGCGACGCCGGCGAAGAACTCGTCGCGGCCCACCCAGGCGACGAGCTGCTTGAGCACCGACCCGCCCTTGGCGTAGGTGATGCCGTCGAAGTTCACCTGCACGTCTTCGAGGTCGTTGATCGTTGCGACCACCGGGTGGGTCGAGGGAAGCTGGTCCTGCTTGTACGCCCAGCTCTTCTCCATTACCGCGAAGGTGGTCCAGGCTTCGTGCCATTCGGTGGCCTCGGCCGTGGCGATCGTCGACGCCCACTCGGCGAACGACTCGTTCAGCCACAGGTCGTTCCACCACTTCATGGTGACGAGGTCGCCGAACCACATGTGCGCGAGCTCGTGCAGCACGGTGACCACGCGACGCTCCTTGATGGCGTCGGTGACCTTGGAACGGAAGACGTAGGACTCGGTGAAGGTGACCGCGCCGGCATTCTCCATCGCGCCCGCGTTGAACTCCGGCACGAACATCTGGTCGTACTTGTCGAACGGGTACGGGTAGTTGAACTTCTCCTCGAAGTACGTGAAGCCCTGGCGGGTCTTCTCGAAGAGGTAGTCGGCGTCGAGGTACTGGAAGAGGCTCTTGCGGCTGAACAGGCCGAGGGGGATGACGCGTCCGTCGGTCGAGGTCAGCTCGCTGCGCACGACGGCGTACGGGCCGGCCACGAGGGCCGTGATGTAGCTGGACATGGTGTGGGTGGGCTCGAACGCCCAGGTCTTCGCTCCGCCCGCGGCATCCGTGGGTTCGGGCGTGATGGAATTGGAGATGACCTCCCAGGCGCCCGGCGCGGTCACCGTGAAGCGGAACGTAGCCTTGAGGTCGGGCTGCTCGAACACCGCGAAGACGCGGCGGGAGTCCGGAACCTCGAACTGGCTGTAGAGGTAGACCTCGTTGTCGACCGGGTCGACGAAGCGGTGCAGGCCCTCGCCGGTGTTCGTGTACATGCCGTCGGCGACAACGGTCAGCTCGTTCTCGGCGGCGAGATCGTCGAGCTGGATGCGCACGTTGTCGCTGACGGATGCCGGGTCGAGCGTCACGCCGTTGAGGGTGACGGAGTGCACCGTGCGGGTGATCGCGTCGATGAAGGTGGAGGCGCCGGGCGTTGCCGTGAACCTGACCGTTGTCGTGCTGCCGAATGTTTCGGGCCCGGTCGTCAGGTCGAGAGTGACGTCGTAGCTCTGCACGCTGAGGAGCGCTTTACGCTCCTGGGCTTCGATGCGGGTGAGGTTTACTCCAGGCAACGGTTTCTCCATCTGGGGTCGCGGTGTTCGAAAAATGCGCGCGACACTCGTGGCGCCATCGCACGATCCCCAAGCCTAGCCATGATTAGGGTGTCTGCATGAGAGCCAGCACCGATCCACAGGCAGCCACCGCCGACCGGTATCGCCAGTTCGCCGAGGTCGAGGCGCGAGGCATGAGCGCCTGCTACGAGGAGTGGGCGCGCGGCGTGGCGGATGACCCGGTGACGGCGGCGCTGATCGACCGGCTGCCCGGGCCGAAGCGCCAGCCCAACCTGGTCTTCAGCGCCTCGCGGTTCCACGGCGCCCCGGTCTCGGACTACGCCGCCTTCTCCGTCTGGCTGGCCGCGCACTGGGCCGACGTCGAAGCCACCTGCCTCACCCATGCCACGCAGACGAACGAACCCGGCCGGTGTGCCGTGCTGCTCCCGGCGCTCGCCGCGATTCCCGGTCCGCTGGCCCTGATCGAGGTCGGGGCATCCGCCGGGCTCTGCCTGCACCCCGACCGGTACAGCTACCGGTACACCGCCGCCGACGGCACGGTGCGGATGCTCCATCCCGCCGCTGGGCCGAGCCCGGTCGTTCTCGACTGCGCCACGACCGGCCCGGTGCCGATCCCCGACCGGCTCCCGGATGTCGTCTGGCGGGCCGGGATCGAGCTCAATCCGCTCGACGTGAACGACGAGGCCGACGTGGCCTGGCTGGACGCGCTGATCTGGCCGGAGCACGCCGACCGCCGGGCGAGGCTGCGGGCCGCCGTGGAGGTCGCCCGGGCGGAGCCGGTGGAGATCGTGAGTGGTGACCTCAACGAGCAGGTCGAGGCCCTGGTCGCCCGCGCGCCGACGGGGGCGACCGTCGTCGTGTTCCACACGGCCGTGCTGGCCTATCTCGACGAGGAGGCCACGCGGCGGTTCTCCGCCACGATGGCGCGGCTCCCCGTGCGCTGGTTGTCGAACGAGGGCCAGAGTGTTGTGCCCGCGGTCGCGGAGAACCTGCGAGCGGTCCCCACGGCGTCCACCGACTTCGTGCTGGCGCTCGACACGGAACCGATCGCGTTCGCCCACCCGCACGGCCGTGCCCTGCACTGGCTCGCCTGAGTGACCCACTCTCCGCCGAACTGTGAGTTCGGACCCTTCCCGCGCCCCGCGAAGGGTCCGAACTCACAGTTCGGCGGGTGGTCGAGGGGAGGGTTGCGGGGAGTGGTGCGGGCGAGGCGCTCGGGCGGAGGGCGATCTACAGGGTGAGCTTGAAGCCCACGTGCGAGGCCTCGAAGCCCAGGCGTTCGTAGAACCGATGTGCCGACTGCCTGCTGTGGTCCGACGTGAGCTGAACCAGCCGTGCTCCGCGTCGACGTCCCTCCGCGATCGCCCAGGTGATCATGGCGCCGCCCAGGCCGTTGCCGCGCAGGTTCGAGTGCACGCGCACCGCTTCAATCTGCATTCTCAGCGCACCCGCGCGGGCCAGGCCGGGGATGGATGTCAGCTGCATCGTCGCGACGACTTCTCCCGCGGGCGAGACGGCAACGACCAGCAGCTGTGCCGGGTCTGCGTTGATTGCCTCGAAGGCCCGATCGTATGGAGCGCGCGCCTCCCGGACGGTCGATTCGACGGATGCCCGGAGCTCGTCGTCGGCGAGCAGCGAGACGATCGCGCCGACGTCGGAGGCCGTGGCTCTGCGCAGCGTGAAGGCGCCGGCAGGGAGGTCGAATGCGGCCAGGGTCATACGTGTTCGAGCTCCTTGACCATCTCCAGTTCGTTCCTGCCCGGATCGAGGTTGTAGGGGAGGGCCTCGCCCGTGGCGGTGAAGCCCCGGCGTTCGTAGGCCGTGCGTGCGCGAGCGTTGTCTTCGTGCACGTGGAGGAACAACCGTCCGCTCTCGGTGCGGGCCCAGGCTTCGATGGCCCTCAGCAGGGCATCCGTCACGCCCACCTCGCCGCCCCGATAGCCAGGGGCGACGTAGACGCCGACAAGGAGCGGGCCGGCGACCTGTTCGGACACGAATCCGGCCATCGCGCCCACCCAGCGCCCGGCGTTGTCGATCGCGGCAACCGCGATGCCGTGGTCGGCCGTGCCGCGCTCGCCGCGCATCCGCCACTCGGCTTCATCGTTGCCCAGCGCGCCTTCAAGCGTCTCGTTGTACGCGGACGGTGTGTCGCGGATCATCTCGAGGCGCAGGTCACGGATCTCACGCCAGTCGGCGGCGATCGTGCGTCGGATGGAAAATGCCAGGGTATTCACCGTCGTGAGCCTATCGGGCCGCCCAGGGGCGAAGCAGCCGGCGGAGGCGCAGGGCCTCGGCTTCGGCAAGCCCTGACGCTGTGTCGCACGGTCGGTTTCACGGGCGGTCCTGACAGTGCGGCTCGTACTGCGACTACGACTCGGCGATCGCCTTGAGCCTGTCCAGGGCCAACGGCCACATTTCCCGGAACATCGCCGAGAAGTCCTCCTCGGAATCGAGGTCCACCCGCACGGTGGTGACGCCGCCGGACTCGCTGAAGGAGTAAGTCTCCCGCCCGCCGAAGAACTTCGACCGTTCATCCCGGTACTCGACGCCCCGGAGGATCTCGCCGAGGTATTCCAGGGTGACGCGTTCGTCCGACTTGTTCTCGATGACCGTGGCGATCATCCCGCCGAGGGAACCGTCTGTGTCGGGCCCGATGAAGCGGATCTCGCTGCCGAGGACCCAGCTTCCTTCGTACCAGGAACCCGCTGCGTTGAACGGGCTCGTCCACTGTCGGTACGTGGCGTCGTCGAGCATCGTGGTCCAGACGGTGTGCACGGGAGCGTTCACCTCAACCGTGAAGTTCAGCTTTTCCATGCCGGGGAGTGTACCCCCGTCAATCGTGGGAGCGGACCTATGGTCGTGACTTCACGGACGCCGGCCCGCTTCGGTGTTAGCGTCGCGTCGTGACTGAACCCGGACCGCCCGTGGAACTGACCGACCGTGCGCGCGGATTCGTTGCGGACGTGGACGCGCTGATCCCGGGGCTCCTGGTCGCCGTGCACCTCACCGGCTCCGGGGCATCCGGCGATTGGCAGCACGACAGCGACATCGACCTCGTGTTCGAAACGAGCCGCTCCGTCACAGACGTCGACGCCGTGGTGCTGGTGGGACTGCACGCAGCGACGGCGGCGGGCCATTCCGTCGACGGCATCTATCTCACCGCCGGGCAGGTCGCCTCGGGCCCGGATGGCATTCGGTCGGCTCCGCAGGTTGTGTTGGGCGATTTCGGGATGGCCCGGCCTGACGGGCAACTGACCTGGGTGACCTGGCTGGAGATGCTGCACGGGCCCGCGGCGCGAGTGGACGCTGGTCGTCTGGGCTCGTGGTCGAAGGAGGAGCGGGACGTCGGCACGGCTTCAGCGGTCTCTGAACGGGCCAGTGCGGCCAGCCGAGCCAACCTCCGCTCGTACTGGATGCCGTATGCGTCCGACACGGCGGCGAGGCTGGCCGCCCGGTCGAATGACGACACGGTGCCCGCGGAGGCCGTCGAATGGCTCGCGCTCGGCGCCCAACGGCTGGTCGTCACCATCGAAACCGGCCGGGTTGTCTCGAAATCGGCAGCAGCGGAGTTCGCGGCCCGGAGGTGGCCGGAGTACGCGGAGCTTCTGACGCGGGTGCTGGCATCCCGTCGCGGAGAGGCGCAGCAAGGTGCCGCGCGGCCCTTCACCGTCCGCGATGCGCGCCTTGCGGCAGCTCTCGTTCTCGACTGCGTGGCGCTCGCCGACTGCTGATGACGACGGTGGCATCGAGGCCGTCGCAATGCGCCACCCGCGGCGTCAGCCCGTTGTGGGCAAAGACGGCCATGGTGTGCCCTGCCTGCGCCCGGCTTGTCTCGACGAGCAGGTGCCCGCCCGGCGCCAGCCAGGCAGGCGCCGCCGCGGCCAGGCGGCGCTGCACGTCGAGGCCGTCGGCCCCGCCGTCGAGGGCCACTCGGACCTCGTGCAGGCGGGCCTCCGGCGGCATCCGCTCGATTGCCCCGGTGGGGACGTACGGGGCGTTGGCGACCAGCACGTCGATCCGGCCGCGCAGGGCCGCGGGAAGGGCGTCGAGGAGGTCGCCCTCGAACACTCGGCCGGGATGAGCGGAGAGGTTGCGCCTGGCGCACGCCACCGCGGCGGGGTCGATGTCGGTGGCGTACAGCGCGACCTGGGGCGCCGCCGAGACGAGCGCCGCGCCCACGGCGCCGGAACCGCAGCACAGGTCGACGACGACGGCCCCGGGACGGCACACAGCGAGGGCCTGGCTCACGAGGAACTCGGTGCGCCGTCGCGGTACGAAGACACCGGGATCGACCTGCACCCGCAGCCCGTAGAACTCCGCCCAGCCCAGGATGTGCTCCAGCGGCAGCCCCCGGACGCGCCGGTCCACCATCGCGGCGAGTGCGTGCGGTGTGCGTGCCGCGGAGCTGAGCAGGCGGGCCTCGTCTTCGGCGAAAACGCAGCCCGCCGCCCGGAGCCGGGCAGCGATGGCAGAGGGGGGTGTCATTGCAGGGGACTGTACTCCACAGGCGGTCGAGGCCTTTGCTCCTTGTCGCGCGGATGCCGCCGTCCCTAGACTGGGCGCAACTTGGGGGGGCATTCATGTCGAACGGCGGCGAATACACGGGCTCAGCGACGCGGCTTCCGGCCGGGCAGACGCATCCCGGCGGGATCGTGCCCGACCATCGGGATGCCGCGGGTGTTGCGACCGTCGCGGCGAATACCCGGGTGGCGGCCATCACCGGGATCGTCCTGGGCGTGATCCCGGCGCTGTCGCTGATCGGACTGATCGTGAGCATCGTGGCGCTCGCCGGGTACCGGAAGGCGGGCGCGAGGCCGACGCTCGCCATGATCGGCGTCGTCGTCAGCGCGCTTGTCCTCCTCGGATTCGGCGTGTACCTGCTCATGCCCGGGGCGATCGGGAGTTGAGTTGCGGAGAAAGTACCTTCCCGAGCGAAATGAAGGTACTTTTTCCGCAACTCAACCCGGGCGGGCAGCTGAGCGCGCGCGGGCGGGTGAGGGTGCCAGGGAGGCGCGGGTCTACCAGGTGCCGGGCTTGTAGTCCTTGAGGAAGACACCGCAGAGGTCCTCGCCGGCCTCGCCGCGAACGATCGGGTCGTAGACCCGGGCCGCGCCGTCGACGAGGTCGAGGGGGGCGTGGAAGCCCTCCTCGGCGAGGCGGATCTTGGTCGGGTGCGGGCGCTCGTCGGTGATCCAGCCGGTGTCGACGCTGGTCATCAGGATGCCGTCGGAGAGCATCTCCTTGGCGCTCGTGCGGGTGAGCATGTTCAGCGCGGCCTTGGCCATGTTCGTGTGCGGGTGTCCCGGCCCCTTGTAGCCGCGGCCGAAGACGCCCTCCATCGCGGAGACGTTGACGATGTAGGTGCGCCTGGCGGGGGATGACGCCATCGAGGCGCGCAGGCGGCTGACCAGCAGGAACGGCGCGGTGGTGTTGCACAGCTGCACCTCCAGCATCTCGAGCGGGTCGACATCCTCAATGTTGGCGGTCCAGCTGTTCACGTCGTGCAGGTCGGGCACCAGCCCGCCGGCGTCGATGGCCGTGCCTGCCGCGAGGCGCTCGAGTGAGGACGAACCGGGCGCAAGGGCCAGGGCGGTGAGGTCGTCCGCGGTGAGCGCGCCGGCCCCGGCGGCGGCCGCGGCGAGGATGGGGTGGCTGCTGACCGAGGCGGCCAGGGCAGACGGATGCGCGTCGTTGGTGTGCCCGAAGCTTACGATCTCGGGGATGGTCCCCTCCGGCAGTGGCGACGACTCGGCTTCGACCAGCGGCGAGTACGACCCGGCGGAGCGGCGCACGGTCTGCGCCGCGTTGTTGATCAGGATGTCGAGCGGCCCCTGCGCCGCGACGGAGTCGGCCAGGCCGATCACCTGGGCCGGGTCGCGCAGGTCGATGCCGACGATGCGCAGGCGGTGCAGCCAGTCGGACGCGTCGGGCATGGCGCTGAAGCGGCGCACGGCGTCGCGCGGGAACCGGGTGGTGATGGTGGTGTGCGCGCCGTCCCGGAGCAGGCGCAGGGCGATGTACATGCCGATCTTCGCGCGGCCGCCGGTGAGCAGCGCGCGCTTGCCGGTGAGGTCGGTGCGGGCGTCGCGCTTGTCGTGGCTCATCGCCGCGCAGCTCGGGCAGAGCTGGTGATAGAAGGCATCGACGAGGGTGTACCGCTGCTTGCAGATGTAGCAGGGGCGGGCGACGAGCAGCTCCCCGGCCGACGGCTTGCTCGTGCCGAGGCGCAGCTGGGCGCCGACGGTCTCGTCGTCGATGCGGGTGGGGGCGCCGGTCGCCGTGGCCGCGATCACGTCACGGTCGGCATCCGCGATGGCCTGGCGCTTCTCGGAGCGGCGCGCGACCTTCACGGACTTGAACATCTTCGCGGTGGCCTGGCGCACGGTGACGAAGTCCGGGTCTTCCGGGTCGATCGTGGTGAGCTGCGCGAGCACCCGCAGGGCAACCTCGAGGTCGGCCGGGTCGATGCCGGGGGTAATGCCGGGGGCGTCGGGAGTGCTGGGGGTGCCGGGGGTCGGCGCCGTCGACTGAACGGGCCCGGCCGAAGGCACGGTGTCGGTGGCAGGCACAGTGGTCATCCGTCAATTCTACGGCGGGAGCCTGTGAGGCCCCGCCGGGCTGCACCCTCCGGCCGTATGCAGGCCCCGGCATGCCGAAACGGACATGTGTTGCCGGCGTACCGGCAACACATGTCCGTTCGAACGACTCTCAGTGAGCCGGCCCGGTGGTTAGACCTTCGCGGGCTCGGCATCCTGCACGTCGACCACGTCAACGGCGCTGGTGGCCGCTTCGTAGGTGTGGTCGAACGGCATGTCGTCCATGTCGAGCATCGGGTTCTCGTCCTGGCCTGCGACGAGTTCGCGGGCTTCGGCGTCAGACGTCACGCTGGGCATGGAGCCGAGCAGGGGGCGCTGGGCCGTTTCCTTCATGAAGTAGATGGTGATTGCTCCGATGACGGATGTCCCCATCAGGTAGTACGCCGGCGCCATGTCGTTGCCGGAGGCCGCAATGAGGGCCGCGATGATGAACGGGGTCGTTCCTCCGAAGATGGCGACGGAGAAGTTGTAGGCGATGCCCATTGCTCCGTAGCGGCTCTCGGTGGGGAACAGTGCCGGCAGCGCCGACGCCAGGTTGGCCACGTAGAACGTCACCGGGAAGGCGATCAGGGCGAGGCCGAGCAGCGTGGTCCAGATTCCGCCGATGTCAATCAGCAGGAACGCCGGGATGGAGAGGAAGACCGCGCTGATGGCGCCGATCCAGAGCACCGGGCGGCGTCCGATCTTGTCGGACAGGCGACCGGCCAGCGGGATGCAGAGCGACATGATGACCAGGATCGGGATCGTCAGAAGCGTTCCGTGGAACTCGTCGTATCCCTTGTTCGCCGTCAGGTAGGTCGGCATGTAGGAGGTGAGCGCGTAGCCGAGCGTGTTGGCGGAGGCCACGAGGACCATGGCCAGCACGATTCCGCGCCAGTAGGCCTTGAAGATCGCGAGCGGGCCCTTGGCGGCGGGGGCATCGTCGACCTGCGGGTCGTTCGCCGCGATGTCCTTGGCGTCCAGGGTGGCCTGGAAGGTGGGCGATTCCTCGATCTTCATCCGGAAGTAGATGGCGATGAGGCCGAGAGGTCCGGCGATCAGGAACGGGATGCGCCAGCCCCAGTCCTCCATGACGTCCTGTCCCAGGGTGACCTGCAACACGGAGACGAGGGCCGCACCGATGGCGAAGCCGAGGTAGCTGCCCATGTCGAGCAGGCTGGCGAAGAAGCCCCTGTGCTTGTCAGGAGCGTGCTCGCTGACGAAGGTGGTGGCGCCGGCGTACTCGCCGCCGGTGGAGAATCCCTGGATGACCTTGGTGAACACCAGCAGGGCGGCGGCCAACATGCCGACCTGGGCGTACCCGGGCAGCAGGCCGACGGCGAAGGTGGAGACGGCCATGAGCATGAGCGTCATGGACAGCACCTTCTGGCGGCCGATTCTGTCGCCGAGCCAGCCGAAGAAGACGCCACCGAGGGGGCGGGCGATGAACGTGGCCGCGAAGGTTCCGAGCAGGAAGAGCGTCTGCACGGTCTTGTCGGCCTCGGGCAGGAAGACCGGGCCCATCGTGGTGATCAGGTAGCCGAAGACACCGACGTCGTACCACTCCATGGTGTTTCCGACGATCGTTCCGCCGAGGGCCTTCTTCAGCCTGGGGTGGTCAACAACGTTGACGTCGGACACCTTGAGCCGGCGCCGCAGGAGCGGCTTTCTGGTTTTTGCGGCGGCGCTTGTGGCACCGCTCAGAGACGTGTTTGTACTTCGGTCAATAGGCAATATGTTCTTCTCTCGTGGAGGCCATTTGCGTGAGACCTGTAGCGACCCGTGGTCGGGAAAATTTCGACTCATTTTCGGGCAAGCTTTCAATTTTAGCCGATGATCGGCCAAAACGATATTCCGGATACGGATTTGACGGGGTTCGGGCACCCATAAGCGCCGCCTAGTCTGGACATATGGCTGATTCGATAGAGTTCTGGTTCGACCCTTCCTGCCCCTGGGCATGGGTGACTTCACGGTGGATGGACGAGGTTGCCGAGGCGCGACAACTCGACGTCACCTGGAGCGTCATGAGCCTCGCGGTGCTCAACGAAGACAAGGACGTCAGCGACGAATACCAGGCGTTCTTCCCGCGGGCGCTGAAATACACCCGGCTGGTCCAGGCCGCCCAGGAACTGCACGGACAGGAGAGCGTCAGGGCGCTCTACGCCGCCCTCGGTGCCCTGATTCATCCGGGTGGCCAGACCGACCCCGACGAGGTCATCCCGGCGGCGCTCGCCGAGGTGGGGCTGCCGGCCGCCTTCGCGGCCTACGCCGACAGCGACGAATTCGATGTGGCCATGCGCCTCAGCCACTTTGAGGGCATCAGGCGGGTGGGCCACGAGGTCGGGACGCCCATCATCGCCGTGGGTGACGTGGCCTTCTTCGGGCCCGTGATGTCGCCGGCGCCGACCGGCGCGCAGGCGCTCGCGCTCTGGGACGCGGTGGTGGTGGCCGCCGCCTTCGACGGGTTCTTCGAACTCAAACGGAGTCGGACCCATGAGCCGATCTTCGCCCCGCTGCCACCCCGCCCCGCCGTCCAGCCCGCTGCCTACCCACCCGCTGCCAACCAACCCGCTTCCAACTAAATAGAATTCCCCTATGCGCATCCACATCGCCACCGACCACGCGGGCCTGGACTTCAGCCGGCACCTCATGAAGCACCTGACCGCCGCCGGCCACGAGGTCATCGACCACGGGCCGCAGAGCTACGACGCACTCGACGACTACCCGGCGTTCTGCATCAATGCCGCGCAGGCCGTGGTGAACGACCGGGCCGGCGGCGTTGCAGCCCTGGGCGTCGTGTTCGGTGGATCGGGCAACGGCGAGCAGATGGCCGCCAACAAGGTGCGGGGCGCTCGCGCGGCCCTCGCCTGGAATCTCAGCACCGCCCGGCTCGCGCGTGAGCACAACGACGCCAACGTCATCTCCATCGGGGCCAGGCAGCACACCGTCGAAGACGCGACGGATTTCATCGACGCGTTCATCGCCGAGCCGTTCTCCGGGGACGAGCGGCACGCGCGGCGGATCGCCCAGCTCGGGGAGTACGAAACGACCGGGCGGATCGCCGGCAAAGACATCGTGGCCTGACCGTGCCCGAGGGTCATTCCGTCCACCGGATCACGCGCCAGTTCGCGCGTAACTTCGTCGGCAAGCCCGTGCGCGTTTCTTCACCGCAGGGCAGGTTCGTGGCGGGGGCGGAGCGGCTCGACGGCCATGTCATGACGGATGCCAAAGCCGTCGGCAAGCAGATGTTCCTCGAGTTCGACAACGGGCTCTGGCTGCGCATCCACCTGGGCATGTACGGCGCGTGGGACTTCGCCGGGGACATCCTGATGGATGCGACCATCGCGTCGGCCAACGGCCGGATGGGGCAGACCAACCAGCGCGGCACCGAGCTGGATGCAGGCCACGGCGCCGTGCTCGATTCGGCCGGGGAGAACTCCATGCACAGCATCGGTGCTCCCCGCCGCACCCGGGTGCGGATGGCGGAGCAGGAGAAGGAACTCGGCGCCGTCGACACCTTCCCGCCGGAGCCCGTCGGCCAGGTGCGCGTGCGCCTGCTCACCGACACCGTGTCGGCCGACCTCCGCGGGCCGACCGCGTGCGAGGTTCTCGACCCCGGCCAGGTGGACGCCGTGATCGCGAAGCTCGGGCCCGATCCGCAGCTCGACGACGGCCAGGCCGCCGAAGACCGGTTCACGACCACCGTTCGCCGCAAGCCCACCCCGATCGGCCAGCTCCTGATGGACCAGAGCGTCGTGGCCGGCATCGGCAACGTGTACCGGGCCGAGCTGTTGTTCCGGGCCCGGATCGACCCGCACGCGCCCGGGAAAACCCTCAGCGACGACACGGTCCGCGCCCTCTGGCGGGACTGGGCGCACCTGCTCGCCATCGGCGTCAAGACCGGCCAGATGATGACGATGGACGACCTCGGCGGCGACGAGTACGTCCTGGCCATGAGGAACCGGGCGGACCGGCACTGGGTCTACAAGCGCGAAGGGCTGCCCTGCCGCGTGTGCGGCACGCACATCTCCCTCGAAGAGATGGGGGCCCGAAAACTGTACTGGTGCCCGTCCTGCCAGCGGCCCTCGGCCGCAGCGATCGACCTGGAAAGCGGAATGCGATGAGACAGAACCCCAGCTTCGTGCTCGGCGAAACCGCCGAGATCAAGAGATTGATCAGGGATAACCCGTGGGCCACGATCATTAGCCATACCTCGGCCGGCGAACTCGTGGCCTCGCACTACCCGGTCATCCTCGAGGAGTCCGCCGAGGACATCGTGTTGCTCGGGCATGTGGGCCGCCCGGACGAGCAGCTGCACGAGCTCGGTTCTCATGAGCTGCTCGTGGTCATCCAGGGCCCGCACGGTTACATCTCGCCCGGCTGGTACGACGCGTCCGGGGCCGTCCCCACCTGGAACTTCATCACGGCGCACCTGTACGGCACGCCTGAGCTGCTCGGCGCCGAGGAGAACCTGCGTGTGCTCGAGGAACTGGTCGACCACTTCGAGGAGCGGATGCCTGAGCCGCGCCGGATGAACGGCACGCCGGTCGACGCCGCGTATGCGGCGCGCATCTCGGCGGGAACGATGGGTTTCCGCCTGAGGGTCACCCGGCTGGTGGCCAAGAACAAGATGAGCCAGAACAAGCCGGCCGAGACCGTTGAACGCGTGATCGCGGAGCTCGAGGGCGATGGGCCGTACGCGAGCGCGGCCCTGGCCACCGAAATGCGGCGCGTGCACGATCGGCTCGGCAGGTGACGGTTTCCACGACGCTCCTGCTGCGGAACGGCCGCCTCCCGGGCAGCGACGACGTCGTCGACATCGAAATCGTCGACGGCGTGATCCGGCGGATCGGCTACACCGACCCGGGCCACGCGTCGACGCACACGGTCGACCTGGGCGAGCGGTGGGTCATCCCGGGTCTGTGGGACAACCACGTGCACTTCAGCCAGTGGGCGCAGACGGCGCGGCGCCTCGATGTCTCGGCCGCGGCATCCGGCGCCGAGGCGGCCGTCTCGGTCGCCGGGCGCATCCCCTCGGTGCCGGCCGGGGACACCCTCGTCGGGTTCGGATTCCGCGACGGGCTGTGGCCGGCCGCGCCCGGCCTCGAGGTGCTCGACGCCGTATCCGGGGCCGTCCCGGTCGTGCTGGTCAGCGGCGACCTGCACAGCTGCTGGCTGAACTCTGCGGCGCTCGCGCGGCACGGATTCGCCGGCCACCCCACGGGGCTGCTCCGGGAAGAGGACTGCTTCGCCGTCGTCAACGCGCTCGGCGCGGTCGCGGACGAGGTGATGGACGGCTGGGCCGATGAGGCGGCCCGGGTCGCGGCATCCCGCGGCGTCGTCGGCATCGTCGACCTCGAGATGACCTGGAACCTCGACACCTGGCGGCGCCGGATCGCCGCGGGCACGGATTCGCTTCGGGTCGAGTTCGGCATCTACAGCCAGGACCTGCCGCGGGCGGTGGAACTCGGCCTGCGTTCCGGCGCTCCGATCGACGGAACCGGGGGACTGCTCACCGTGGGCCCGTACAAGGTGATCACCGACGGGTCGCTCAACACCCGCACGGCGTACTGCCTCGACGAGTATCCCGGCCTCGAAGGCACCCCGGATGCGCACGGGCTGCTCACGGTGCCGCCCGAGGAGCTCGTCCGGTTCATGCGGACCGCGACGGAGGCAGGCATCCGCCCGGCCGTGCATGCCATCGGCGACCACGCCAACAGCATGGCCCTGGACGCGTTCGAGCAACTCGGCTGCGCGGGCAGCATCGAACACGCGCAGCTGCTGGCTACCGCCGACATCGAGCGCTTCGCCCGGTTGGGCGTGGTCGCCAGCGTGCAACCGGAGCATGCCCTGGACGACCGCGATGTTGCGGACCGCTACTGGGCCGGCCGCACCGGCCGGGCCTTCGTGCTGGCGAGCCTGCTGGAGGCCGGCGTCGAGCTGGCGCTCGGCTCCGACGCCCCGGTGGCGCCCCTCGACCCCTGGGTGAGCATGGCGGCCGCCGTTGGGCGCGCCACGGAGGGTCGCGAGCCGTGGCACCCCGAGCAGGCGATCTCCCGGCAGGCGGCGCTGGCAGCGTCCGCGCGCGGGCGGCACCAGGTCGCGGTGGGGGACGTCGCCGACCTGGCGGTCTGCGAGGTCGACCCGTTCACGGCATCCGTCGCCGATCTGCGGCGGATGCCCGTCGCCGCCACGCTGCTCGCCGGCCGCGTCACCCACACCACCCTCTAAATCCCCCCACACACTCCCCGCGAAACCGCAGTTGTGCGCGTTATCCGGGTCTTTTAGCGCGCACAACTGCGGTTTCGCGGGGGAGGTGGGTGGGTGAACGGAAGCGCCCCGACCTCGAAATCGAGGCCGGGGCGGGAGTCAGGCGTGCAAGTGCCTAGTGGCGATGCCCTGTGCCGGTCCGGGCGCCGAGATGGCGTCGGTGGGCCCAGACCTCACCGGGGGTCAGGCGCCGGTGCTCCGCGTGACGGTGTGACGGCCGAGTCGCGCTCATCGGGGCCGGTTTCGCCCCTCGCCTCCTGACCGCGACCAGGACGGCAGCGCCCGCGAGGAAGAACAGCAGGGCGAAGAGTCCCATATTCTCTGCCTCGACACCCGCCGAGGCGAGCACGAGCGTTGGCGTGACGGCCGGTTTCGCTGCGGGCGCGGCTTGCGGCAGCACGCCCGTGGGTGGGTCGGTCACCGGGATGTCCACGACCGTCGGCGGGTCGGTGGCGGGATCAGGGTCGGTGACGGGATCCGGGTCGGTCCCGGGACCAGGGTCGGTGACGGGATCTGGGTCGATCACCGGATCAGGGTCGGTGACGGGATCAGGGTCGATCACCGGATCCGGATCGGTGAGGGGGCAGGGCTCGTTGTTCACCGGGAAGTCCCAGTTCACCGTGGCCCATTCCTCGCCCTCGTAGCCCAGTGTGAAGCCGGGCAGGGCCGTTGCCGTGACGACGACCACTGTTGTGCCCGTACCGTCCCCGGAGCGCTCCTGGCTGTAGATGACGCCGTCCTGGGGCTCGGGAAGGTCCACGGTGTCGTTGTCGGGACCGCAGGCATCCGTTGCCGTCGGCGGCAGCGGCACAACCTTGACCGGGTTCGGTTCTTCGCCGCCGTCTGGTCCGTCCCCGCCACAGTCGGCGGGCTCCACCGGGGTGAAGGACCAGGCCGAGGTGCGCGGGATGACCCATCCCTGATCTGCCACGGCAGTCACGGCGTAGGGAACGCCGAACTCCAGGCCCGCGGGCTCGCCGGAGAAGGAATCTCCGGATTGGTCTCCCCAGGCCCAGGAACCGTGGTCGAAGCCGGTCAGGGTCAGAACGGCCGGCGCATCGCACACCGCGTCGGTGAAGTGCGGCGGCGGCGGCGTGAGCACACCCGGGGAGACCACGCACGGAACGTCGGTGAGGCCGAAGTGCCACTCCGTTTCCGTGCCGGCCGGGAAGGCATAGTTCGCGGCAGCCGTCAGGTAGACATCCCCGCCGCTCCCGGAAAAGCTGTATCCGGTGCCGTCGGCGGGAATGACGATCAGGTCGTTCTCGGTTCCGCATTCGTCGACCATGGAGGCGCCGGGCGGCGTGACGACGATCGGGGCGGGCGGGGGCTGCACGGGGAGCACGCATCCGTTGGCCAGGACCTGGGCTCCGGTGGCTCCCCAGCCGAACAGTGCGGTGAGATTCTTGCCGGGGTAGGAGCCGAACGCCGGAATGATGTCGGCTTCGTGCAGATCGTGGCCCTGCGTGATGATCGCGTGCATGTCCAGCGGCGGCATTGCCTGCCAGCCGTTGGCGGCCGTGCTGGGAGGGGTGGCGTGGCACAGGACGGCCTGGAGGCCCACCGCGCTCGCCGGGGCCGCTGCCCCGGCTATTGCCAGGCCCACGGCCATCAGTGCGGCCGTGCAGGCCGCGAATAGTCTCTTCATTGGATTCTGACCTCGCAAGGAACTCGGGTGTGGCGTGATGCAGCGGCAGAGCGAGCGACAGGTGGGGTCAGGGCGCGACAAACCGGCCCGGCCACCGGATCGTGCTTCCGGCGGACTCGTCCGACCCGCGCCGAGATAACCCCGGCAGGCTCCCGATTGGGTGGGGACTGCGGAGCTGTCGATTGCGTGGATTACTGTCCGCGAAGGGCGGAGCGCTCTGGCTCGCGCCTGGCGGACCGCGCAGATCCCGCGCAACGGCGATCGTGTTCGTGGTGGGCACCACGAACGGAACTGTCTTACCGGGCGCCGCCGGTCAGGGCGCGGCCCTGTGGTCGCAGAGCGGAGTCCGCGCCTGGACGTGCCGGCGCAGGGGGCACGGGCCGATGCCGGCCGACCTTGGAGGATTGGATCATGGCGTGACTCTCCTTTCGGGTAAGAGTTAGGTCACGCGCATAGCAAAGCAGTCCGCGTCACCGGCCGACAAGGCATCAAGGCCCCCCAAAGTGAGGGNACGACCCGTGACGGGGTGCGCGAGCGAGCGAGCGGGACGCGCTGATCCCTCGAACTGGGCTGATCCCTCGAACTGGGGGGGGGGTGAGGATCACTCTGGTTGCCTTGTTGAGGAAGCAGAGCGCCGTACTGTGCTGTGGCGAACAAGCACTCCTTGCCCGAGGGGAGAAGCGCAGCTCGTCCTGTCCGCAGAGGTTGGGCGAAAGCGCGCCCGCGTCGTCCGTTGAGTTGCGGGGAAAGTACCTTCCCGCGGCCCATGAAGGTACTTTGTCCGCAAGTGAGCGTCAGTGCGGAGTCCCTGCCCATGCGCGCCAATCTGCTCCGCGAGGAGGTCGACGGAAAGGCCGGCACATCTGGAGGGGATGACGGGAATCGAACCCGCGCCATCAGTTTGGAAAACTGAGGCTCTACCATTGAGCTACATCCCCAGGGCCCGTCGCCGGGCACTCAAATAGCGTAGTACACGTTGACGGGCGCTCGCTGCACGTCCCCGCGCCGGGACGTGCGGAGCTGTGCACTAGACTTACCGAGGTCAATCGGCGTGCCGTGAGGATGTTCCTTGCGTCAAACCGAAGGGCCCCAACGGGTTGAGATGGCGATCCGGGGCGTAGCTCAGCTTGGTAGAGCGCTCGGTTTGGGACCGAGAGGTCGCAGGTTCGAATCCTGTCGCCCCGACCATCACCCCCCACACACGCAATCGTTCAAAACACAGGAGAGTCCCCACGTGAAGTCAACGGTCGAAAAGCTGAGCCCCACGCGCGCCAAGCTCACCATCACGGTGACGCCGGAGGAGCTCAAGCCCAGCATCACCCACGCCTACGGTCATATTGCCGAGGGCATCAACATCCCCGGATTCCGCAAGGGCAAGGTTCCGCCGGCAATCATCGACCAGCGCGTCGGCAAGTCCGGCGTCCTGGAGCACGCGGTCAACGAAAGCCTCGACGGCTTCTACCGCAAGGTTGTCGAAGAGCACAAGCTGCGCCCCCTGGGCCGCCCGGAGGCCGACATCGTCGAATGGCCGAGCGACAAGGACTTCTCCGGAGACCTGCTGCTGGCCATCGAGGTTGACGTCCGCCCCGAGATCGAGCTTCCCGACTATAAGGGGCTCACGCTCACCGTCGACGCCGTCGAGGTGTCCGACGACGAGGTCACCGAGGAGCTCGACAAGCTGCGCAGCCGCTTCGGCACGCTCGTCACCGTCGAGCGTCCGGCCAAGACCGGCGACTTCGCCCAGATCGACCTGGTCGCAACCATCAACGGCGTCGAGGTCGACACCGCCAGCGGCATTTCCTATGAGGTCGGCTCCGGCGACCTGATCGAGGGCATCGACGAGGCGCTCGACTCGCTCAGCGCCGGCGAGACCACCACGTTCAACTCGAAGCTCATGGGCGGCGACCACGAGGGCGAAACCGCCGAGATCGTCGTCACCGTCTCGGCCGTCAAGGAGCGCGAGCTTCCGCCCGTCGACGACGACTTCGCTCAGATCTCCAGCGAGTTCGACACCGTGGCCGAGCTGACCGAGAGCCTCAAGGTGCAGGTCGAGCGCTCGAAGGCCTTCGGCCAGGGCAACCAGGCCCGGGAGAAGCTCATCGAGCAGCTCCTCGAATCCGTCGAGGTCCCGATCCCCGCCGCGATCATCGAAGACGAGGTGAACCGTCACCTCGAGGGCGAGAGCCGCCTCGAGGACGACGAGCACCGCGCCGAGGTCACCGCGTCGAGCGAGAAGACCTTCCGCCAGCAGATCCTGCTCGACACGATCGCCGAGGCCGAAAAGGTCCAGGTCAGCCAGGACGAGCTGACCCAGTACCTGATCCAGGGCGCGAGCCAGTACGGCATGGACCCGAGTGAGTTCGTGCAGGCCCTGAGCAGCAACGGCCAGATCCCGTCGATGGTGGCCGAGGTCGCCCGCAACAAGGCGCTGGCCATCGCGCTGGGCAAGGCGACGGTTGTCGACTCGAACGGCAAGGCCGTCGACCTGTCCGAATTCAGCGCGGTCGAGGACGACGACACGGCAGCGGATGCCGCGGCGGACGAGAACGCCGAGGACGAGAACACCGAGGAGCCGGTCGAAGCCAAGGCCAAGCCGAAGAAGAAGGCCGCTGCCAAGAAGTAGCACGCCACGCACGCACGCACGCGCGCTAGCGAGCGAGCGCCTACGGGCCGGATGTCACTGGACATCCGGCCCGTTCTGCGTCTGAAGCACCGTCGGAGTCGCATGGCCGGCCGGGTCGGTGGGCGCGCGTAATCTGCCGAGGGCGAACAGAGCCGTTCTTCGGGCCGGGCTCCTATAGATTCATTCTGAAGCGACAAGCGAAACGGAGCGCGACATGGCCGATATGACACCGACACCCGGCGTATTTGACCGACTGCTGAAAGATCGAATCATCTGGCTCGGCTCAGAGGTCCGTGACGACAGCGCCAACGAGATCTGTGCCAAGATCCTGCTGCTGGCCGCCGAGGACCCCAAGCTCGACATCTACCTGTACATCAACTCCCCGGGCGGATCGATCACCGCCGGCATGGCGATCTACGACACGATGCAGTTCGTGCCGAACGACATCGTCACGGTGGGCATCGGCATGGCCGCCTCGATGGGCCAGCTGCTCCTCACCTCGGGCACCAAGGGCAAGCGCTACATCACCCCGAACACCCGTGTGCTGCTGCACCAGCCGCACGGCGGCTTCGGCGGAACGGCCAGCGACATCCAGACCCAGGCCCAGCTCATCCTCGACATGAAGAAGCGCCTCGCCGAGATCACCGCGGCCCAGACCGGCAAGACGGTCGAGCAGATCAACGCCGACGGCGACCGCGACCGCTGGTTCAGCGCCCAGGAAGCCCTCGAATACGGTTTCGTCGACCATGTCCGCGAATCCGCCACCGACGTCGCCGGCGGCGGCGGCACCGTGGCCGCGGACACCACCAAGTAGCCCACCGAACCGAAGAGGAAGAAAACCATGACCATCCCCACATTCGGTGGAACCGCATCCAGCTCGCAGGGCGGCCCCGCCGCCTCGATGCCGGATTCCCGGTACATCCTGCCCACGTTCGAGGAGCGCACGGCCTACGGCTACAAGCGCCAGGACCCCTACGCCAAGCTCTTCGAGGACCGCATCATCTTCCTCGGTGTGCAGGTGGATGACGCTTCCGCCGACGACGTCATGGCCCAGCTTCTCGTGCTCGAGAGCCAGGACCCCGACCGCGACATCGTCATGTACATCAACTCACCCGGTGGCTCGTTCACGGCCATGACGGCGATTTACGACACGATGCAGTACATCCGCCCGCACATTCAGACGGTCTGCCTCGGCCAGGCGGCGTCCGCGGCCGCGGTGCTGCTTGCCGGCGGAACGGCAGGCAAGCGCCTCGCCCTCCCGAACGCGCGGATCCTCATCCACCAGCCGTCGGTCGGCGGCTCCGGAAGCGGCCAGGCCTCGGACATCGAAATCCAGGCCGCCGAGATCATGCGCATGCGCGTGTGGCTCGAGGAGACCCTCTCGCACCACTCCAACAAGTCGGTGGAACAGGTCAACAAGGACATCGACCGCGACAAGATCCTGGGCGCGGCCGAGGCCCTCGAGTACGGCCTGATCGACCAGGTCCTGACCAGCCGCAAAAACCTGCCGACACTGGTCAAGTAGACGCGCCACGCTGTGCCGAAACGGCGCGCCCGCCTTCAGGGGGGCGCGCCGTTTCGCTTTGGGCACGGCGTGCACGCGGTGTCACAGGCACAGGCTAGGCTCATTGCTAGCGACACCGATGGAGGAGGCTACAGATGGCCCGAATAGGCGAAAGCGCCGACCTGCTGAAGTGCTCCTTCTGCGGAAAGAGCCAGAAGCAGGTCCAGCAGCTCATTGCGGGTCCGGGCGTCTACATCTGCGACGAGTGCGTCGAGTTGTGCAACGAAATCATCGAAGAACGACTGGCCGAGGCCGGCTCCGAAGAGGGCAGCGGCGACTTCGACCTCCCCAAGCCCAAGGAGATCTTCGGCTTTCTCGAGGAATACGTCATCGGCCAGGAGGCAGCCAAGCGCGCCCTCGCCGTTGCGGTCTACAACCACTACAAGCGGGTGCGCTCACGGGCGACGCTCACGGCGGCCGACGCCATCCGTGACGACGTCGAGATCGCCAAGTCCAACATTCTTCTCATCGGTCCCACGGGCTGCGGCAAGACGTACCTGGCCCAGACGCTCGCCAAACGCCTCAACGTGCCCTTCGCCGTGGCGGATGCGACGGCCCTGACCGAGGCCGGCTACGTCGGCGAAGACGTCGAAAACATCCTGCTCAAGCTGATCCAGGCGGCAGACTACGACGTCAAGCGCGCAGAGACCGGCATCATCTACATCGACGAGATCGACAAGATCGCCCGCAAGGCCGAGAACCCCTCGATCACCCGCGACGTGTCCGGCGAGGGCGTGCAGCAGGCCCTGCTGAAGATCCTCGAGGGCACCATCGCGTCGGTTCCGCCGCAGGGCGGCCGCAAGCATCCGCACCAGGAGTTCATCCAGATCGACACCACGAATGTGCTGTTCATCGTGGCCGGCGCGTTTGCCGGGCTCGAAGACATCATCTCCTCGCGGGCCGGCAAGAAGGGCATCGGCTTCGGCGCCCCGCTGCACAGCAAGGGTGACGACGTCAACCTCTTCGGCGAGGTGCTCCCGGAAGACCTGCACAAGTTCGGCTTGATCCCCGAGTTCATCGGGCGTCTTCCCGTCGTCGCCACGGTCACGCAGCTCGACCAGGTCGCTCTCATGCAGATCCTGACCGTGCCGAAGAACGCGCTCGTGCGCCAGTACCAGCGCATGTTCGAACTCGACGGCGTCGAGCTCGAATTCGAGCAGCCCGCCCTCGAAGCGATCGCCGACCTGGCCGTGCTCCGTAAAACGGGTGCCCGCGGCCTGCGCGCGATCATGGAAGAGGTCCTCGGGCCGATCATGTTCGAGGTGCCGTCCAGCACCGAGGTGGCCCGCGTCATCGTCACCCGCGAGGCAGTGCTCGACAATGCGGAGCCCACGATCATTCACCACAAGGCCCGGCGCGAAGAGAAGTCCGCCTAACCCGCGACCCGAGGGCTCACCCGCCCGCCCGGCCTGACGGCACCCCGTCCCGGGACCGCACGCCGTGGAACATCGCCGAGCGCAACGCGGATGACCGGGTGATCCCGGTGTTCAAGCGCCTGATCGAGGTGCGCGAGCGACTCGTGCCGTACCTCGCCGAGCAGTCTCGCCGCACGATCGCCACGAGCGCGCCGCTGATGCGGGCCCTCTACTTCGACCACCCGCACGACGAGAACGTGTGGGCGCATCCGCTGCAGTGGATGCTCGGCGACGACCTGCTCGTCGCGCCCGTGCTCGAGGCCGGCGCAACCGACTGGACGGTGTACCTGCCGGCCGGCGACTGGGTGGATGCCTGGACCGGGGAGACCCTGGCCGGCGGGCGCACGGTCAGCCGCCCGGTTCCGCTGGACGAGCCCGGTGTACTGCCGCGCCGCGTCGTGGGCGTCGCTGCGCGCCGTCTTCCCCTCCCGCGAAACCGCAGTTGTGCGCGCTAAAACGCCCGAATAAGGCGCACAACTGCGGTTTCGCGGTTAGTTGAGGCCGCGGCGGTCGAGCAGGGGCTGGATGATCGCGTCGCGGCCGCGGAAGTCGCGGTAGGCCTCCAGGGGGTCCATCCGGCCGCCCACGCCGAGCAGGCGGTCGCGGAAGCGGTCGCCGTTCTCCCGGGTGAGGCCGCCGTTCTCGGTGAACCAGTCGACCGTGTCCGCGTCGAGCACCTCGCTCCAGATGTACGAATAGTAGCCGGCGTCGTAGCCGCCGGAGAAGGTGTGCGCGAAGTACGTGCTGGCGTACCGGGTGGGCACGAGCGGGTTGTCGAGGCCGACGGCGGCGAGGGCGGATGCCTCGAACTCGGCAACATCCGTCACCACCGCGTCCGCGTCGATCCGGTGCCACGCCTGGTCGAGCAGGGCCGCGGCGAGGTACTCGCTGGTGGAGAAACCCTCGTTGAACGTGGACGAGGCGTGGATCCGGTCGACCAGGTCCTGCGGCATCGGCTCACCGGTTTCGTGGTGGCGGGCGTAGTTCGCCAGCACCTCCGGCTGGAGCATCCACATCTCGTTGACCTGGCTCGGGAACTCGACGAAGTCGCGGTACACATTCGTGCCGGAGAATTTCGGGTAGGTCACCTGGGCGAACAACCCGTGCAGCGCGTGCCCGAATTCGTGGAAGAGGGTGTTCACCTCGTCGAAGCTGAGCAGCGTGGGCTCGCCGGCGGCGGGCTTGGCGATGTTCATGTTGTTGCAGACGACGGTGGGCGTTTCGAGCAGCGCCGACTGGGAGATGAGCGGGTTCATCCAGGCCCCGCCGCGCTTCGAATCGCGGGTGTAGAAGTCGCCGATGTACAGGCCGACGGGGGAGCCGTCCTCGTCGGAGACCTCGAAGACCCGGGTGTCCGGGTGCCAGGCGACGAGGTCGGGGCGCGGAGTGAAGGTCACGCCGTAGAGCCGGGTGGCCGCGTGGAAGACGCCGTCCTGCAGCACCCGCTCGAGCTCGAAGTAGGGGCGCATGGCGGCGGTGTCCACGTCGAACGTGGCCTGGCGCACCTTCTCGGTGTAGAACGCCCAGTCCCAGGCGGCGAGCTCGAACCCCTCGCCGGAGCCGTCGATGATCTTCTGCAGCTCGGCCTGTTCGGCCCGCGCGTTCCGCGCCGCGGCCGGGGCGAGGCGCCCGAGCATCTCGGCCACGGCATCCGGATTCTTCGCGGTCTCGTCGGCCGTGACGAAGGCCGCGTGGCTGTCGAAGCCGAGCAACCTCGCCCGCTCGGCGCGCAGGCGCGAGATCTCCAGGACAAGTTCGCGGTTGTCGTGCGCGCCGCCACGGATGCCGCGGGCCGCGGAGGCCGACAGCAGCCGCTCCCGAACCTCCCGGTTGGTCAGGCTCGCCAGGTACGGGTGGGAGGTGGGGAGCACGAGGCTGATCAGGTAGCCGTTCAGCCGCCGCTCCTTCGCGGCCTCGGCGGCGGCCGAGATCTCCCCGGCCGCGAGGCCGTCCAGCTGGGCGACATCGTCGATCAGCACGGCGAGTTCGTTGGTGTCGGCCAGGAGGTTCTTCTCGAAGCGCGTCGTCAGCGTCGAGAGGCGCTTGTTGAAGTCGCGCAGCGCGGCCTTGTCCTCGTCGGACAGGCCGGCCCCGGAGAGGGTGAACTCGGTGTGGTACCGCTCGACCAGGTACAGCGATTCGGCGTCCCGGCCCAGCTCTTCGCGCTGCGCGTGCACGGACGCGATCCGGGCATAGAGCCCGGGGTCGAGCCGGATGGCGTCCTCGTGCGCCGCGAGAAGGGGCGCGAGTTCCTCCTCGAGCGCGTTGGTGAAGTCGTTGGAGTCGGAGGAACTCTTGTTGAAGAACACCGCGGCGACGCGCTGGAGCGTCTGCCCGCTGCGCTCGAGCGGCAGCAGCGTGTTCTCAAAGGTCGGCTCGTCGGGGTTGGACACGATCAGCGCGATCTCGGCGAGCTGCTCCGCGATGCCGTGGTCGAACGCCTCGCGGTAATGCTCGTCGCGGATGTCGGCAAAGGGCGGCAGCTGGTAGGGGAGCGTGCTCGGAGCAAGAAAGGGGTTCACGGAGGAGTTCACGGAGGAGTTCACGGAGTCAGCCATGCGACCACCCTAGTTGGGCCGCCAGTTGAGTAGGCTCGGGTCATGACCGACTCGCCCGAACGCCCGGAAACGGCGCCGCGAGACCAGTACACTCACGGCCACCACGAGAGCGTGCTGCGCTCGCACACCTGGCGCACGGTGGCGAACTCCGCTGCGTACCTCATCCCGCATCTGGAACCCGGCCTGACCCTGCTCGATGTGGGCTGCGGCCCCGGCACGATCACGGTCGACCTGGCCCGCAGGCTGGCCCCCGGCCGGGTCGTCGGCGTCGACGCGTCGGCGGAGATCATCGAGCATGCCGCCGGCCTCGCCTTCGACAAGGGCGTGCGCAACGCGGGTTTCCAGGTCGGCGACGTCTACTCGCTCGACTTCCCCGATGAGTCCTTCGACATCGTGCACGCTCACCAGGTGATCCAGCACGTCGCGAACCCGGTCGCCGCCATGCGCGAGATACGCCGGGTGCTCCGGCCCGGCGGAGTCTTCGCTGCCCGGGACGTCGACTACGGGGGAGTGATGTACTACCCCAAACTGCAGGGGCTGTCGGAGTGGATGACGGTCTACCGCGACGTGCACTACTGGAACGGCGGCGACCCGGACGCCGGGCGCGCGCTGAAGGCATGGGCCCGCCTGGCCGGATTCTCCGCCGTGGAGAGCAGCGCCTCGATCTGGTGTTTCGCCAACGCGATCGAACGCGAGTGGTGGGGCGAATCCTGGGCGGTGCGGGCGACCGAATCGAGCTTCGCAACCCACGCGATCGAGGCCGGCGTGGCCGACCTCACCGAATTGCGGGCGATGGCGGCCGCCTGGCGCCAGTGGGCGGCGGACCCGGACGGCTGGTTCGGCATGCCGCACGGCGAGATCATCGCGCGCAAGTAACGGACACCATGCCCTTCGTCGATCGGCTCGAATACTGGGCGCGGGTGCAGCCCGACGCCACCGCCGTAGAGGTGGCCGATGACCGCCTCAGCTTCGCCGAGCTGCGCGACCGGGCGGCATCCCTCGTCGCTGCCGCCGGTGAGAACCCGGCGCTCACCGCACTCTGCCTGCCCAACGGGACCGAGTTCGTCGTGCGCTTCGCGGCCGCCGTGGCCGGCAGCGGAGTCTGCGCCGTGCTGGACCCCGGCTGGCCGGATGCCCAGCGCGCGGCCGTCGAGGAGCGCCTGCGTGAGTTCCGCCCGGGGCCGCCGCCCGCCGACACCGGTACCGCCGACGCCGGTACTTCCACCACCGAGCTCGCGGACGGCCCCGCTGACGACGTCTTCCTGCTCGGCTTCACCTCCGGCACGACCTCCCTGCCCAAGGCCTTCACCCGCTCCCGCCGGTCCTGGCAGCGCTCCTTCGACCACGGCACAGCGTTCTTCGGCCTCACCCGTGCCGACCGCACGCTGGCCCCCGGGCCGCTCTCGTCCAGCCTCACCCTCTTCGCCCTGGCCGAATCCCTGCACACCGGGGCCGCGTTCTTCGCCCTGCCGAGCTTTGACGTCGGAGCCGCCGTCGCCTGCGTCACCGCCCGAAGGATCACCCGGATCGTGTCGGCGCCGGCCGCCCTGCGCCTGATCAGCGAGCGAGCCGTCGCCGCCGGCGCAGACGGAACAACACTCACCGGTATCGTCAGCGCCGGCGCGAAACTGGACGCCGCCACACTGGCCCTGGTGCGACGCTGGGCCCCGAACGCGACCGTCTTCGAGTACTACGGCGCCGCCGAGCTCAGCTTCGTCAGCGCCTCGGCGCTCCTCCCCGGCGACGAGCCCGATCCGTCGGCCACCGCCGTCGGTCGCGCCCTCCCCGGCGTCGGCATCCGCATTCGCGATGACGAGGGCCGCGAGCTGCCCGAGGGGGAACCGGGCACGATCTCCGTGCGCAGCCCGCTGGTCAGCGACGGTTACGCCTGGGGAGATGACGGGGAGGCCTTCCGGCGGGACGGCGACTGGTGCACCGTCGGCGACCAGGGGTTCCTGGACGCGGACGCCGTGCTGCACCACCTGGGCCGCCGCGCCGACATGGTCGTCACCTCCGGCCACAACGTGTACCCGCACGAGGTCGAAGCGGCCCTGCAGGATGTCCCCGGCGTGCGCACGATCATCGTGACCGGCATCCCCGACCGGCACAGGGGAAGCAAGCTGGTGGCCGCGGTGATTGGCGGCGACGAGACGGATGCTGCCGGCCTCCGGACGGCCGCCGCCTCCCTGCTCGCCGCGCCCAAGCGCCCCCGCGCCTGGTTCTCCCTCGCCGAAGCGCCGGTCACCGCCGCCGGCAAGATCAGCCGCCGCATGCTCAGCGACTGGATCGCGGAAGGGGACGACCGTGTCCGGCCTCTCCGGTAGCGGCGGCGACGGCGCGCCCGCCGGCGTGCACGACACCGACGCGCGGGCAGTACGCCGCAACGCGGGTGATGCGCCGCCCGCGCAACGGCGCGCCGCCCGCGCAGCTGGAAACCTCACCGGCGCGGCCC
>NZ_SOHC01000014.1:0-20665 GCF_004403955.1 Cryobacterium sp. TMT1-2-1 | reverse complement strand
GGGCGCGCCCGCCGCTGGCGGCGGTGTAGCGGTCCTCGGCGAGCTTGCGCTTGCCGGCGGGGTGGTACGGCCGGTCCTCGGCCTTGGGCGTGGGCTTCTTGCCCTCGAGCGCCTGGCGGCCCTGGCCGCCCGAGCCGACCTGCGGGCCACGGCTGCCCTTGCGCACGGCCCCGGTGCGAGCCTTGCGGTCTGTGTTCTTCATCAGTCAAAACTCCAATGTGCACCCGACGGGGTGTCTTCGATGGTGATTCCGGCGGCGACGAGCTCGTCCCGGATTCGGTCTGCGGCCGCGTAGTCGCGGCTCTGCCGGGCAATTTCGCGGTCGTCGAGCAGGCGCTCGACGAGCGCGGTGAGCGCGATCATGGCCGGTTCGTCCGTGGCAACGGACCAACCGGGCGAGAGGGGGTTGATGCCGAGGACCTCGCTCATCGCGAGCACCTGGCCGCGGGCGGATGCCGCCGCGTGCAGGTCTTCGGCATCGAGCGCGGCGTTGCCGGCGCGCACGGTTTCATGCAGCACGCCGAGGGCCTGGGGTACGGCGAGGTCGTCGTCCATGGCCTCAGCGAACTCCTCCGGCACGATTTCGACGCCCGATCCGGCGAACCGGGTGTCCGCCAGGCGCCGGTCGGCCCGGTCGAGGAAGCTCTCGATGCGCTCGAGCGCGGCCTCGGCCTCGGCGAGCGAGCCTTCGTGGAAGTCGATGGTCGAACGGTAGTGGGCCGCGCCGAGGTAGTAGCGCACGACGATGGCACGCGCCTGCTCGAGCAGCTCCGCCGCGTAGATCGAGTTGCCGATCGACTTCGACATCTTCTGGCCGTTGACGTGCACGAGGCCGTTGTGCATCCAGTAGTTGGCGAAGGCGTCGCCGGCCGCGGTGGACTGGGCGAGTTCGTTTTCGTGGTGCGGGAAGCGCAGGTCGAGACCTCCGCCGTGAATGTCGAACTGGGCGCCGAGGTAACGGGTGGCCATGGCGGAGCACTCGATGTGCCAGCCCGGGCGACCGTCGCCCCAGGGCGACGGCCAGGCTGCCGAGGCGGGCTCGTCGGTCTTGTGGCCCTTCCAGAGCGCGAAGTCGCGGGGATCTCGCTTGCCGCGCGGGTCGGCATCCGTGGCCGCTTCCATGTTGTCGAGCTTCTGCCGGGTGAGCTCGCCGTAGGCGGGCCAGCTCCTGGTGTCGAAGTAGACGTCGCCGGTATCGTCGGCGGCCGGGTAGGCGTGCCCGGCCTCGATCAGCCTCCCGATCAGGTCGAGCATGTTCTGGATGCTGGCGGTCGCGCGGGGTTCGTAGCTGGGAGCGAGGATGCCCAGCCGCTGGTAGCCGGCCGTGAACTCCAGCTCGTAGCGGTACGCCAGCGCCCACCACTGCTCAGTGGTGCCGGTGGAACTGACGAGGATCTTGTCGTCGATGTCGGTGACGTTGCGGATGAAGGTGACGTCATTGCCGCGGTAGCTGAGCCAGCGGCGCAGCTGGTCGTAGACGAGGGCGCTGCGGAGGTGGCCGATGTGCGGCGAGGACTGCACCGTGGGGCCGCAGACGTAGATCCCGACCTTGTCCGGGACGAGGGGAATGAAGTCGCGAAGCGCCTGGGCCTTCGAGTCGTACAGTCGCATGGTCACGCCTCCCAGCTTAGGACAGGGCCCCGTGCCTCGGCAGGGACCAGGAGCGCGGTGGCGATCGCCGCGATGCCCTCACCCCGGCCGGTGAAACCGAGGCCGTCGGTCGTCGTCGCCGAGACGCTGACCGGCGCGCCCAGGATCGAGCTGAGGCGAGCCTCCGACTCGGCCCGGCGCGGTGCGAGCCGGGGCCGGTTGCCGATGACCTGCACCGAGACGTTGCCCACGCGGAAGCCGGCGTCACCGACGCGGCGCAGGGTTTCGCGCAGGAAGACCTCGCCGTGGGCATCCGCCAGGGCCGCGTCGGCGGTGCCGAAGACGCCCCCGACGTCGCCGAGGCCGGCCGCCGCCAGCAGGGCGTCGCAGATGGCGTGCACGGCCGCATCTCCGTCGCTGTGCCCGGCCAGTCCGCGCTCCCCCGGCCAGTGCAAGCCTGCCAGCCACAGCTCGGACGTGTCGTCGAAGGCGTGCACGTCCAGGCCGGTGCCGACGCGGGGCGAGCCGGCGGGGTCCGCCGGGGTGGCCAGCAGCAGTTCGGCCCGGCGCAGGTCCCAGCGGGTGGTGATCTTGAAGGCGAGGGGGTCGCCCGGGATGATGCTGACCGGGAAGCCCGCGGCCGTGACGAGCGCTGCGTCATCCGTCAGCTCCTCGGTCGCCGCTCCGAAGGCCGCGACCAGCATCCGGCGCGGGAAGCCCTGCGGTGTCTGCACGGCGGAGAGCTCCCGGCGGTCGACGCCGGCGAGGACCGCGCCCCGCGGGTCGACGCGCTTGATGCTGTCGACCAGATCGAGGCCGGGCACGACGCCCGCGCCGGAGGCACGTACGGCGGCCACGACCGCGTCGCAGAGCGCCGACGGCGTCAGCGCGCGCGCCGCATCGTGCACGAGCACGGTGTCCACATCCGGCCGGAGCACGGCGAGCCCCCGTTCTACGGATGCCTGCCTGCTGTTTCCGCCGGGGACGACGTCCAGGTAGCCGCCGGCCGCGCCGGCGCGTTCGGTCGCGATGGCACGTGCCTCGTCGAGCCGATCCTCCGGGGCCACGACGATCACCTGGGCCGCTTCGCGCATGCCGAAGACGGAGTCGAGGGAGCGCTCGAGCAGGGTGCGCCCGGAGAGCGGCACGAACGCCTTGGGCAGTTCGTGTCCGAGCCGGGTTCCGCTGCCAGCGGCGACGACGATGACCGCGACCAGGGGCGCAGGTGAATCAGTCATGTCTGGAGGCTATCTGGTGAGGTCGTGCGAGTGAAGGACCGCGCCCGGGGGGCGCGTGCGGGGGCAACGAGAAAGGCGGCACCTTTCGGCGCCGCCTTTCAACGAAACGTGGGGCTAGGACGCAAGGACCTCGTCGAGAACGCTGGACGCCTTCTCTTCATCGGTCTTCTCGGCCAGGGCCAGTTCGGAGATCAGGATCTGGCGTGCCTTGGCAAGCATGCGCTTCTCCCCGGCCGACAGGCCGCGGTCCTGGTCGCGCCGCCACAGGTCGCGAACGACCTCGGACACCTTGATGACGTCACCGGAGGCGAGCTTCTCCAGGTTGGCCTTGTACCGGCGTGACCAGTTGGTGGGCTCTTCGGTGAACGGCGCGCGAAGCACCTCGAACACCTTGTCGAGTCCCTCCCGCCCGATGACGTCGCGAACGCCGACCAGGTCGACGTTCTCGGCCGGGACTTCGATGGTGAGATCACCCTGAGTGACATTGAGCTTCAGGTACAGTTTCTCTACACCCTTGATCGTCCGCGTCTTCACCTCAGTGATCGTTGCGGCTCCGTGGTGGGGATAAACGACAGTTTCGCCAACCTCAAAAAGCATGTATTCATATCCCTTCAGCAACGTCTAGGATACCACAGCCTGCGGTGGTAGGGTTCGCCGAGCAGCGCCGGGCCACGCACCCAGCCACGCACCCCTCCAGCGCCGCCTTTCCGTGAGTCTCCGGCCGCCGCCGCGAGCCCCGGGTAGGCTAAACTCAAAGCGAAAATTTGCGGCGTCCCGACCACTCGGCCGGGGCCCGAAATGACCTGGAGGTCTTGTGAGGGCGCGTATCGTCGCATCCGCCATTCTGGCGACTGCCATCCTGTCTGGGACTGCCGGCTGCGGCCTGATGGCGCCCCAGGCAACGACCATCCGCTACGACGCGAGCGACGGGGTGAGCGGCGACGTCGGCGACATCGCCGTGCGCAACGCCATCCTCGTCTCGGACGGGGCCGACTCGGCCAACCTGATCGTCACGCTCGTGAACCAGGGCGACTCGGCCCACATCGTGGGCGTGCAGTACGAATCGGACGGCGAGAAGGTGACGGAGGAGTTGACCGTCGAGGCCAACTCGACGCTCGCCCTCGGCAGCGAGGATGAGCCGGCCCTGGCCCTGCGCGGCATCGACGCCCAGCCCGGATCGCTTTTCCCGGTCTTCGTGCAGTACGGCAACGAGACCGGCGCCCGGCTGCTGGTTCCGGTGCTCGACGACACCCTGGAGCCGTACTCGACCCTGGTGCCCACGCCGGAGCCCACGCCGGTGGACTTACCCCTCCCGCAGGCCCCGACCGAGCCGCTGGAGCCGACTCCGACTCCGACCGCCGCGCCGTAACGGCGCTGCGCCTGCTGCACGACGCCGCTCCGGCATCGTGCGGCAGGCGCTGGTCAGGCCTCGAAGCGGTAGCCGAGACCCCGGACGGTCACCAGCATGACCGGTTGTGAGGGGACCGCTTCGATGCGCGAGCGAATCCGTTTGATGTGCACGTCGAGCGTCTTCGTGTCCCCGAAGTAGTCGGTGCCCCAGACCCGGTCGATCAGCTGGCCGCGCGTGAGCACGCGCCCGGCGTTTCGCAGCAGGAATTCCAGCAGCTCGAATTCCTTGAGCGGCATGTTCACCAGTTCCCCGGAGACCATGACGGCGTGGCGCTCGAGGTCCATCTCCACGGTGCCGGCGGAGAGGACATCCGGCGCCTTGTCCCGCTCGTCGACGAGGTCGGCGTGGCGCCTCAACACGGCCCGGATGCGCGCCAGCAGTTCCCGGGTGGAGTACGGCTTGGTCATATAGTCGTCGGCGCCCAGCTCGAGGCCCACGACGATGTCCACCTCGGAGTCCTTGGCGGTCAGCATGATGATCGGCACGGCTGACCGGGTGCGGATCTCCCGGCACACCTCGGTGCCCGGGATCCCTGGGAGCATGAGGTCGAGCAGGATGACGTCAGCGCCGGCCCGGTCGAATTCGCGGATCGCGCTCGGCCCGTCCTCGGCCACGCTCACCTCGTACCCTTCGCGTTCCAGGATGAAGCTCAACGGCTCACTGAGCGAGCGCTCATCTTCGACCAAAAGGATGCGGGTCACGGGGTTTCTCCTGTCGCCGCCGGAGCGGGGTGGGGCGCCTCGGGGAGGCGGATGGTAAACGTGGAGCCCTTGCCGGGCTGGGACCAGACCCGGATGTCGCCGCCGTGGTTCTGCACGACGTGCTTGACGATCGCGAGGCCGAGGCCCGTCCCCCCGGTGTGCCGGGAGCGTGCCTGGTCGACGCGGAAGAAGCGCTCGAAGATCCGGTCCAGGTCCGCTTCGGGAATCCCGACGCCCTGGTCGGTGACGGTGATCTCGACTGCGCCGTCGTTCCGGCGCACGCCAACCCCCACGCGCGACCCGTCCGGTGAGTAGTTCACGGCGTTGGCGATGAGGTTGTGCACGGCGACCACGAGCAGCCGTTCGTCGCCGTAGACCTCGGAGCGCGATTTCTTCCCCACCGCGATCGTGATGTGGTTCGCGTCCGAGACGATCCGGGCCTGGTCGACGGCCGCGGCGACGACCGCGTCGATCTTCACCAGCTCCGGCTGCGCGACGGCCTCCTGAGACTGCAGCCGGGACAGCTCGATGATCTCCTGGGTGAGGCGGCCGAGGCGGGCCGATTCGGTGGTCAGGCGGTTGGCGAAGCGGCGAACCTGCTCCGGCTCATCCGCCGCATGGACGAGCGCCTCGGCCAGCAGGCCCACCGAAGCGATCGGCGTCTTCAGTTCGTGGCTGACGTTGGCGACGAAGTCGCGGCGCACCTCGTCGAGCCGGAATGCTTCCGTACGGTCCTCGGCCAGCAGCAGCACGTAGCGCGTACCCAGCCGGGCCAGCCGCACCCGCACGTGCATGCTCGCGTCGCCGAAGGGGCCGCGCGCCAGGAGGAGGTCGTCGGAGATCGGGTCGCCGGAGCGGCGCACCCGGCGGGCCAGGTCGAGCAACTCCGGGTGCACGAGCTGCTGGTTGAACACCAGCCCCATGGCCAGCGCCCCCGGGGAGGTCTTGATCACGTTGTTGGACGGGTCCAGAACGATGCCCGCGGACTCGAGCGCGTCGAGGACCTGGTCGATCCCATCGGGGACGGCGGGGTTCACGACGTCGGCCGCGCGGCGCCCGTGTCGCTCCGCGACGTGCAGCAGAGTCACAAAACCGGCGCCAACGGCCAGCCCGAGTGCCAGCGACAGCAGCACGAGCCACGTCGATTCCATTCCTCCAGATTAGTGACTTTCTCCCGCGCCGACCGCGCCGGACGGGCCGGAGGGACGGTACGTTAGGAAGTGTTCAAACCCGCGGCACCTGCCGTTCACCTTTATCCGGCATGATCAGCCGGGACCCAGGCGGGTCTCACGCGCCAGCTGGTGCAGGATCCCAGCGGCCAGGAAGGACCACACATCCATGCGCGAAGTATTCCAACAGGAACTCGCCGAGGTGCAGGAGCGCCTCGTCGAAATCTCTCGACTCGTCGCCGTCTCGATCGAAAAGGCAACGCGCGCCTTCAACGAGTCCGACGTCAGCCTCGCCGAGGAGGTCATCGCGGATGATGACAAGATCGACGCTCTCACCGTCGAACTCGACGAGCTCGCCATTACCATCCTCGCCCGCCAGCAGCCCGTTGCCCGGGATCTGCGCATCGTCGTCAGCGCCCTGCGGATCAGCGCCTCCCTCGAGCGGATGGGCGACATGTCGACCCACATCTCCCAGCTGGCCCGGTACCGCTTCCCGGACAAGGTCATCCCGAAGAGCCTGCGCCCCACCTTCGCGGAGATGGGCGCCCTCGACGTGAAGATCGCCAACATGCTCACCGAGCTGCTGACCAACGAAGACATGGTGCTGGCCGAGACCATTCGCAACGAGGACGACAAGATCGACGCCCTGCACCTGAGCGTGTTCGACGCCGTGCTCGGCGAGACCTGGAAGGGCCAGGCCGCCGACACGGTCGACGCCACGCTCGCCAGCCGATACCACGAGCGTTTCGCCGACCATGCGGTCTCGATCGCGAAGAAGGTGCAGTACCTCGGCACCGGCGACTGGCACCAGCTCAGCGGCTCCTGACCCCTTCTTCCCTCCCCGCGAGACTGCAGTTGTGCGCGTTATGAACGACGTTTAGCGCGCACAACTGCTGTTTCGCGGGTTATTTTTTGCCTTGGGCGGCCACCGCGGCGGCGCCGGCAGCGGCGGCCTCCGGGTCGAGGTACTCGCCCGGGCCGAGCGGCATGAGGTCTTCGCCGAGCTTGTAGACGAGCGGGATGCCGGTGGGGATGTTCAACTCGGCGATGTCGGCGTCGGAGATGCCGTCGAGGTGCTTGACCAGCGCCCGCAGCGAGTTGCCGTGGGCGGTGACGAGCACGGTCTTGCCGCTGCGCAGGTCCGCCGCGATGTCGGACTCCCAGTAGGGCAGCATCCGCTCGACCACGTCTTGCAGGCACTCGGTGCGCGGCACGGCGTCGCCGAGGCCCGCGTAACGCGGGTCGTTCACCTGGGACCACCGGGAGTCGTCGGCGAGCACGGGCGGCGGAACGTCGTACGAGCGGCGCCACAGCTGGAACTGCTCCGGGCCGAACTTGTCGAGCGTCTCCGCCTTGTCCAGGCCCTGCAATGCGCCGTAGTGGCGTTCGTTCAGGCGCCAGGAGCGCTTGACGTCGATCCAGGACCGGTTGGCCTGCTCGAGCGCGAGATCGGCGGTCTGGATCGCGCGGGTCAGCACTGAGGTGTGCACGACGTCGGGGAGCAGGCCGGATTCGGCGATGAGCTCGCCGGCACGGCGGGCCTCGATGATGCCCTGTTCGCTGAGCCTCACATCCACCCACCCGGTGAAGAGGTTCTGCTGGTTCCACAGGCTCTGGCCGTGGCGGAGAAGGATGAGTGTGTAGGGGGCTGGCATGTCTCAACTCTACCGAGAGCGGGCACACCCTCCGCGAAACCGCAGTTGTGCGCGTAATAATGCGGTTTTAGCGCGCACAACTGCGGTTTCGCGGGATGGGGATGGGGCGGGGAAGGGGGATGGGGATGGGGCGGGGAAGGGGGTTAGCGGTGGGGAGTGCGGATGCCGAGGCGCGGGAGCCGCGGGATGTCGGCGACGGACCCGGCGGACTGCGGCACGATCACTTCCTGGGCGGCCGCAATCGAGATCCCCTCCGACTGCACGAAGAGGGTGCTCGTCGCCGGAATGGCGCGCTTGACCACGGCCAGCGCGATCGGCCCCAGTTCGTAGTGCCGGGCACTCGAGGTGATCTGCCCGACGGGAACCCGTTCCGGCTCTCCGCCCGGCAGCCTGCGGTCCGCCCACACCTCGTCGCCGTGCACGGGAAGCACCGAGTCGGAACCGTCCAGGTGCAGCAGCACGAGGCGGCGCGGCGGATGCCCGAGGTTGTGCACCTTGGCCACCGTTTCCTGGCCCCGGTAGCAGCCCTTGTTCAGGTGCACGGCGGTGCGCAGCCAGTCGAGCTCGTGCGGGATGGTCTTCTCGTCGACTTCGGTGGCCGCCCGCGGACGCCACGCCGCGATGCGGAGCGCCTCGAAGGCCAGCAGCCCGGCGACGGCGATGCTGCCTTGGGCGGCGGCCTCACGCAGTCCGGCCAGGGCGGCCCTGGGCACGAGGACTTCGCTCCAGAGCCAGGTCGCACCGGGGTGAACCGGGGCGTCGGCGTATTGGTAACCGCCCGCGGCCACGCCGGACCACGGATCGCGCCAGACGAGCGGCATCCCGTTCGGCGCGGCCGGTTCGAGACCCAGCGCGGCCGGCTCGGGAGCCATGGTGCCGATCACCGCGTAGTCTTCCGTCCGGTCGGTGATCTCCACCCGGAGCATGAACCGCATCTTCTCCAGCCAGGCCTGCAACCCGGGAAGCTCGGCCGCCTCGAGGAGCAGGTAGGTTTCGACGCCGTCGTCGATGACGCTCATGGCGTACTGGAGCCGGCCGGTCGGATCGAGGAGGAGCGTTTCGGTGGACACGCCGGGGGCCAGGCTCCGCAGCTCCTGGCTGGAGAGCGAGTTGAGCCAGCTCAGCCGGTCCGGTCCGGAGACCCCGAGAACCCCGTGGTGGGAGAGGTCGACGATGGCGTCGCCGGCCAGCAGCCTGCGCTGTTCAATCATCGGGTTGCCGTAGTGAGCGGCCACGCCGGCGCCCCGGCCGTCGGCCTGCACGGCGCCGTCGACGCGCAGCAGGGGGGAGCCGTCTGGTGTGGTCATGGTGCTACTCCGCCCTGGCCAGGCGTCCGGATGCGTGGGTCCGCAGGTCCTGGCCGAGTGCCGCGATGTCCCACGCCCAGAGGAGGTGCTTCTCGACGAGGCCGTAGAGACGCGTCGCGGCGGTGTAGGGCTTGGCGCCCGACGTGTGCAGGACGGCATCCGTCACCAGGTCTATCCGCGCTCCCTTGACCTGGCCGAGGTAGAGCTCGGCGACACCGCCGGGATGCACGAGCGTTACTTCGATGTCGAACCCGCCGTCCGGGTTTCGAAGTGTTTCAACCTCTTCGGCGCTCGCATAGGGCCGGTCGCCCAGGCCGGGGATGAGGCCGGGTCCCGGATCTCCCTCGCCCTGGCTGCGATGCAGGCGCCAGTACCCGGTCTCGGTGACCAGCGGCGTCGGCTCGTCGGTCGTGCCGGGGGCCGGCTCAAGCCAGGTGTACGAGTTGTAGTTCAGGTGCGGAAGTCCGTCGTGGCTGAAGCTGATCCTCTGGCCGAACTCGCGGGTGACCGACTCGTCGCCGATCGTGTAGTCCAGGACTCCGGAGCCTTCCCAGACCCCGATCAGCCACGACAGTGGCACCAGTTCGGACGGCAGGTGGGCCGGAAGCTCGAACATTGTGGTTACCGCTGCCCCCGGAACAGCCTGAGCAGCACGATCACGGAGACCCCGGCGATCGCCAGGCTGGCCAGCGCCAGCAGGCCCAGAAAGAGAAGTTCGAGTGCGATCGTCGACATGGCTTGAGTCTACCCGTCGAGAGGGGGCCGGACTCTAACCGAGTCCGATGACGGCGAAATATCCGGTCGCCAACGCGAGCACGACGACCGCGCCGACAACGCTCGAGGTGACCCGGTTCACGTAGCCTTCCTTGCGCCCGGTCGCGAGCTGCACGCAGAGCGTGGCGAGCGTGCAGCCGGCCAGGGACAGGCCGATCCAGACGAGTTCCTGGCCCCGGGCGGAGAAGATCCCGGTCAGTACCGCGCACACGACGGCGAGGAGCCACACGACCCCGATGCTCTTCCACTGCCAGCTCACCCTCCCATTGTGCCCTGCCGCGGGCCGGTTCCGCGGCAGGTAGTATGGGGCGCACCGAACTTGGAGGATGCGCGTGGCGCAGTTGTTGATCCTGACCTCGGCGGTCAACAATGAGGTTCTTCCCGCCCTGCAGTTACTGTCGCACGGCATGCGGCTCATCCCTGCGCAACCGCACCACCTGATCTCGGCGCCCGAGTCCGACCTGATCCTGGTCGACGCGCGGGACAACCTGATGGCTTCCCGGTCGCTCTGCCAGATCCTCCGGACCACCGGGATTTCGGTCCCCCTCCTGGTCGTCATCACCGAGGGCGGCCTCACCGCGGTCAGCCCGGACTGGGGCGTCGACGATGTGATCCTCGACACCGCGGGACCGGCCGAGGTCGACGCGCGCATCCGTCTGGCCGTCGGGCGCGCGCAGGTCACCGCGACGTCGCCGATGATCCGGGCGGCCGGCATCGTCATCGACGAGGCCAGCTACTCGGCCAAGGTGCACGGCAAGCCGCTCGACCTGACCTACAAGGAATTCGAGCTCCTGCGCTTCCTGGCCGCCCACCCCTCGCGCGTCTTCACCAGGGAACAACTGCTCAGCGAGGTCTGGGGCTACGACTACTTCGGCGGCACGCGCACGGTCGACGTGCACGTCCGGCGCCTGCGTGCGAAGCTGGGCGACCACGAGTCGGTCATCGGCACCGTGCGAAACGTCGGGTACCGCTTCAATGTCAGCGAGGAGGAGGACGAACGTGTCCCTCACACTCACGGTTCCTGACCTGTCGGATGCCGCCACCCGGGCGCGCTTCGAGTCCGTCGCCGCGGCTGCGACCGCGGTCGACGGCCACCCGCCGTTCAACGAACAGGCGATGCTCGACCTCGCGTCGGGCCGCCGCACCCCGCTGCTGATCTCCGTGGGCGACGAGCCTGTCGGGGCCGCGATCCTCGGGCAGGGCGAACTCGACTTCGTCATCGCGCCCGCCCATCGAGGCCACGGCCACGGCGGCGAAGCCCTCCGGCAGATCCTGGCCGACGCACCCGACCAGCTCACCGCCTGGTCGCACGGGGACCATCCGGCCGCGCGCGTCCTGGCCAATCGTTACCGCCTGGCCGCCGCTCGCACCCTGCTTCAGCTGGGCGCCTCGCTGACCCGTGAGATCCCNCCGGCCGCGCGCGTCCTGGCCAATCGTTACCGCCTGGCCGCCGCTCGCACCCTGCTTCAGCTGGGCGCCTCGCTGACCCGTGAGATCCCGGTCGAGACCGCGCCGGCCGCACACTCCGGCGCCCGGATCAGCGCGTTCCGCCCCGGCGTGGACGACGAGGAATGGGTCGCCCTCAACGCACTCGTCTTCGCGAGCCACCCGGAACAGGGCTCGCTCACCCTGGCCGACCTCGCGGCCCGGCAGACGGAGCCGTGGTTCGACCCGGGCGATTTCCTGCTCGCCCGCGACGAAGCCACCGGGGCGCTGATCGGCTACACCTGGCTCAAGATCGAGCCGGGGTCGCCGAGCGGCGAGATCTATGTGGTCGGCGTCCACCCGGATGCCGCCGGTCGCGGCCTCGGCCGCGCGCTGCTGCTCGCCGGGATGGAGCGCCTCCGGGACCGCGGCTGCACGTCGGTGACGCTCTACGTCGAGGCGCACAACACCCCGGCCGTGAACCTGTATCGCTCGCTCGGCTTCACCGATCACACGGTCGACGTCCAGTACCGCCGGCTGCCGAGTTAAGCGGCCGTCGACGAGTCTTCGTCACCCGCGCGCGGGCTGCGGTGTAAGGATGGACAGATGGACGGCGATAACATCCAGGCGGACTCCGGCCTCGGCAGCGACTTTGATGACGATTTCGACCCGCTGGTCAGCGAGAACGACCCCGCGCTGCCCAGTGACAGGTATCTCGACCGCGAGCTCAGCTGGCTCGCCTTCAACCAGCGCGTGCTGGAGCTGGCCGAGGACCCGGACCTCCCCGTGCTCGAGCGGGCGAACTTCCTCGCCATCTTCGCGAGCAACCTGGACGAGTTCTTCATGGTGCGCGTGGCCGGGCTCAAGCGCCGCATCCTGACCGGGCTGGCCGTGCCCACGAACATCGGCCGGGCGCCGCAGGAAGCCCTCTCCGACATCTCCCGCGCCGCGCATGTGCTGCAGGATCGCCACGCCAGGGCGTTCGAGGTGCTGGTGCGCCCCGCCCTGGCCGACGCCGGAGTGCACATCGTCCACTGGGAGAGCCTCGGCGAAGCCGAGCGCGCGTCGCTGCGCAACTACTTCGGCAACCAGGTCTTCCCGGTCCTGATGCCCCTCGCGGTCGACCCGGTGCATCCGTTCCCCTACATCTCCGGACTCTCCCTCAACCTCGCCGTGCGGGTGCGCAACCCGAAGACCGGCAAGCAGGAGTTCGCCCGGCTCAAGGTTCCGACCATGCTCCCCCGCTTCGTGCGGGTCGACCCCGCCGAGGGCGTCGAGAACCTCCGCTTCATCACCCTCGAAGACCTCATCGCGAACCACCTCGGCGACCTCTTCCCCGGGATGGAGATCCTCGAGCACCACGTCTTCCGCGTCACCCGCAACGAGGACGTCGAAATCGACGAGGACGAGACCGAGAACCTGATCAAGGCGCTGGAGAAGGAACTGCTCCGCCGCCGGTTCGGCCCGCCCATCCGGCTCGAAATCACCGAGAGCATGGACGACGTCACCCTGGGCCTGCTGGTGCGGGAGCTGGATGTCACCGAGCACGAGGTCTACCGGCTGCCCGCGCCGCTCGACCTCGGCGGCCTGTTCGACCTGCGGATCGACCGGCCGGACCTGCACTTCCCGAGGCATGTGCCCACGACGGCCGTGCAGCTCATGCCGGCCGAGCCCAACGCCGAACCGGACATCTTCAGCGCCATCGGCCGCCAGGACATCCTGCTGCACCACCCGTACGAATCGTTCGCGACGAGCGTGCAGGCCTTCCTCGAACAGGCCGCCGCCGACCCGAACGTGCTCGCCATCAAGCAGACGCTGTACCGCACCTCCGGCGACAGCCCCATCGTGTCCGCGCTCATCGACGCGGCGGAATCGGGCAAGCAGGTGCTCGCCCTGGTCGAGATCAAGGCCCGGTTCGACGAGCAGGCCAACATCTCCTGGGCGCGGAAGCTGGAGAAGGCCGGGGTGCATGTCGTCTACGGGCTCGTGGGCCTGAAGACGCACTGCAAGCTGGCCCTGGTCGTGCGCAACGAGCAGGGCGTGCTGCGCCACTACAGCCACATCGGCACGGGCAACTACAACCCGAAGACCAGCCGCCTCTACGAAGACCTCGGGCTCCTGACCGCGGACCCCCAGGTCGGCAAGGACCTCACCCGACTCTTCAACGAACTCTCCGGCTACGCGATCGAGAAGAAGTTCAAGCGTCTCCTCGTCGCCCCGCTGCACCTCCGCAGGGCGCTGCTCAAGCGGATCGCGGACGAAACGGCCAGCGCCGTCGCCGGCAAGCCGTCGGGCATCCGGATCAAGGTGAACTCCATGGTCGACGAGGCCATCATCGACGCCCTGTACCGGGCCAGCCAGGCCGGGGTGCGGGTCGACGTCTGGGTGCGCGGCATCTGCAGCCTGAAACCCGGCGTGCCCGGGATGAGCGAGAACATCCGGGTGCGGTCGATCCTGGGCCGTTACCTCGAGCATTCACGGATTTTCTCCTTCCACACCGGAGGCGACACGCAGGTTTACATTGGCAGCGCCGACATGATGCACCGAAACCTCGACCGTCGGGTGGAGGCGCTGGTGCGCCTGGTCGACTCCGAGCATCTCGCCGAGATCGACGCGCTGTTCACCCGGGCAATGGACGACCGCACGTCCTCGTGGTGGCTCGATGCGACCGGGGAGTGGACGCGCCATCACCAGGACGACGCCGGCCACCCGCTCGACGACATGCAGAACCGGCTCATGCAACAGACGATTCACCGCAAGCGCCCGGTGGGCCGCCGATGACCGAGACCGCGGTATACGCGGCGGGCGCCGTGTGCTGGCGACTCGTCGAGGGCAAGCCGCACGTGCTCCTGATCCACCGGACCGTGCACGGCGACGTGACCATCCCCAAGGGGAAGGTCGACCCCGGCGAGTCCCTCCCCCGCACCGCCGTGCGGGAAATCGAGGAGGAGACCGGCCTGGCCGTCGCGCTCGGCGTGCCGCTGGGCGTATCGCACTACGACCTGCCGGGCGGGCGGGAGAAGATCGTGCACTACTGGGCCGCCGAGGTGACCCCGGAGGCGATCCGGCGTTCGACGTTCGTGCCCAACGGTGAGGTCGCCGCGATCGAGTGGGTCACGATCAAGAAGGCCAGGACCTACCTGAGCTACGGCGCCGACGTCGAAATTCTCGAGTCGTTCGCCCGGCTGGTCGACAACGGGGTCACGAGCACGTTCGCCCTCATCGCCCTGCGCCATGCGAAGGCCGCGCCGCCGCGCAGCTGGGAAGGGCCGGACAGCACGAGACCGCTCACCGAACACGGCGTGCAGCAGGCGGCCGGAATCGTGGAGGCGATCACCGCGTGGCGGCCCCGTCGGATCTTCACGAGCACCGCGACGCGGTGCGTGACGACCGTCGCTCCCCTGGCCGCAGCCACCGGCATGAAGATCAAGCGCACCGAGCGACTCAGCCAGGAGGCCTTCGAGGAGGGCACCGGCGATGTGCGCGCGGCAATCGGCAAACGGGTTCGGGCCCGCAAGACGGCCGTGCTCTGCAGCCACGGCCCGGTGCTCCCGGAGATCCTGCGCGAAATCGCGTTGGCCACCGGAACCACGATCGGCGCTTACATTGCGGATGCCGCCGACCTCGAACCCGGCGGATTCTCGGTCGTTCACCTGTCGACGGATAACCCGAGTTCGGGCATCATCACAATAGAAACTCATTCGCCCCGGGTGTGACCCGGTCGGTGGCAGGTTGCCCGCAGCCGTTCACCTCCCGTTCACCAACCGGGGGGAGGTCCGTTAACCCGCCCGGGTAGCGTAGCTCGCGGGCCAGCACCGGCCCTGCCCAGCAGTTAGTCACTTGCATTCAACCCTCGAAAGGGATCCTCGTGAATTTCAAGCAGTATGGCCGACCCGCGGTCATCGCTATCGCAGCCGCCCTCGCACTCTCCTCCTGCGCCGCCAACGAGGGCGCAGCCCCCGACAAGGCCGCGAGCGACCTGTCCGGCACGATCAACGCCGGCGGCGCCTCCTCGCAGCAGGCAGCACAGGAAGCGTGGACCGCCGCCTTCCAGACGACAAACCCCGACGTCACGATCAACTACGACCCCTCCGGCTCCGGAGCGGGCCGCGAAGCCTTCATCTCCGGCGGCTCCGACTTCGCCGGCTCGGACTCGTTCCTGAAGGACGAAGAGCTGGCGGGCGAGTTCGCCACCTGCGCCCCCGACACCAAGGCAGTCGACCTGCCCGTGTACATCTCGCCGATCGCCGTGATCTTCAACGTCGAGGGAGTCACCGACCTCAACCTGGACGCCGCCACGCTCGCCAAGATCTTCAAGGGCGACATCACGACCTGGAACGACCCGGCAATCGCCGCCCTGAACAAGGACGCGAAGCTCCCGTCGACGCCGATCACCGCCGTGCACCGCTCGGACGACTCGGGCACCACGAAGAACTTCGCGGACTACCTGGGCCAGAACGCGCCCGATGTGTGGACCGAAAAGGCCGAAGACCCGTTCCCGTACAAGACCGGCGAGGGCGCGCAGGGCACCTCCGGTGTCGTTGACGCCGTCACCAATGGCGTGGGCACCATCGGCTACGCCGACGCCTCACGCGCCGGAGACCTGGGCGTCGCAAAGATCAAGGTCGGCGACAAGTTCGTCGGTTACACCGCGGACGCCGCGGCCGCCGTCGTGAACGACTCGCCCCTCGTCGAGGGCCGCGACGCCAGCGACCTCGCCATCGCCCTCGACCGCAAGACCACCGACGCGACGCACTACCCGCTCGTTCTGGTGAGCTACGCGATCGTCTGCACCGAGTACGCCGACGCCGACAAGGCCGCACTCGTCAAGGAGTACGTCGGCTACATGGCGGGCGCCGAGGGACAGGCCGAGGCTGCCAAGTCCGCCGGAGCCGCCCCGCTCTCGACCGAGTTGCAGGACAAGGTCGCGGCGGTACTGAAAACCGTCAAGTAACACAACTCGAACCTGCCCGGCCCGGAACGTCGCATTGCATGCGGCTGACGGGTCGGGCAGACTGGGGTTTGTGGCCGTCGGCTCCATTCCCCCGTTACAACGACTTCACCCAAGCGCTCCAGGGAGACACCGGCAATGACCACCGCAGTTGACCGCGATGCACTCCGGACCACCCAGCGGGTCGGCGACCGGGTCTTTTCCACCGCCACGATCGTGGCCGGCAGTCTCATCCTCGCGGTGCTCGCCGCCGTCGCCATCTTCCTGTTCGTGCAGAGCATCCCGGCATTCCTGGCCGTCCCGGAGGACTTCGACCCGGGCGTGTCCAACTTCTGGGCCTACGTCTGGCCGCTCGCGTTCGGCACCCTCTGGTCGGCCTTGCTCGCGCTGATCATGGCCATCCCCGTGGCCATCGGAATCGCGCTGTTCATCTCGCACTACGCTCCGCGCAAGGTGTCGCAGGGCCTGGGCTACATCATCGACCTGCTCGCCGCGGTGCCGTCCGTGGTCTTCGGCCTGTGGGGCATCGGCGTGCTGGCGCCCATGCTTCAGCCGTTCTACAGCACCCTGGTCGAATGGTTCGGCTGGTTCCCGCTCTTCGCTGGGCCGGTCTCCGGTACCGGCCGCACGATTTTCACCGTCGCGATCGTCCTCGCCGTCATGGTCCTGCCGATCATCACCGCGATCTCGCGGGAGGTCTTCCTGCAGACGCCGGTCCTGCACGAGGAAGCCGCCCTTGCCCTCGGCGCCACCCGCTGGGAAATGATCACCATGGCCGTGCTCCCCTTCGGACGCGCGGGCATCATCTCGGCCGCCATGCTCGGCCTCGGCCGCGCCCTCGGCGAGACCATGGCCGTCGCCATGGTGCTCTCCCCGAGCCCCCAGGTCATCTTCCAGCTGCTGACCTCGCAGAACCCGACCACCATCGCGGCGAACATCGCGCTGAACTTCCCTGAGGCGCACGGCGTCGGCGTGAACATCCTGCTCGCGACCGGGCTGATCCTGTTCGTCATCACCCTCGCCGTGAATATGCTCGCCCGCTACATCATCAACCGCCGCAAGGCATTCTCGGGAGCGAACTGATGAGCACCACCACCGTCGGCGCGCCGCTCACCAACTCGCTCACCGCCGGCAAACTCCCCAAGCACACGTCCCTGGCCGTCCTGGCGGCGAGCTGGCTGGTGGCCGGTGCCGTGTTCCTGATGCTGCAGCTGTCGGGAGCCAGCGAGGATTTCAACATCGCCGGCACGCTCGTCTTCGGCACCGTGCTCTACGGCATCGCCATCTACCTGCTCTCCTACTTCGTCGAGGGAGTGCGCAAGGCCAAGGACCGCCTGGTCACCGCCCTCGTGACGGCAGCGTTCGTGGTCGCGCTCCTGCCGCTCGCGTCACTGGTCGTGACGACCGTCACCAACGGCCTGCCCGCGTTCCTCACGCCGACGTTCTTCACGTCGTCGCAGCGCAACGTGGTCGGCGCCGGCGGCGGCGCCCTGCACGCGGTCGTGGGCACACTGCTCATCACCGGACTGGCCGGGATCATTTCGGTTCCGATCGGGCTGCTCGCCGCGATCTACCTCACCGAGTACGGGCGCGGCCGCCTCGCGCGCGGCATCACGTTCTTCGTCGACGTGATGACCGGGATCCCCTCGATCGTCGCCGGGCTGTTCGCCTTCGCCCTCTTCTCGCTCCTGTTCGACGACCCCGGGATCCGCTTCGGGTTCGGTGGGGCGATCGCGTTGTGCGTGCTGATGATTCCGGTGGTCGTGCGCTCGAGCGAGGAAATGCTCAAGCTCGTGCCCAACGAACTGCGTGAGGCCGCGTACGCGCTCGGGGTTCCGAAGTGGCTCACGATCGTCAAGGTCGTGCTGCCGACATCCATCGCCGGAATCATCACCGGCGTCATGATCTCGATCTCCCGCGTGATCGGCGAGACCGCGCCGCTGCTGATCATCTCCGGCTTCACGGCGAGCATGAACTACAACCTGTTCAGCGAGCGGATGATGACGCTGCCGGTGTTCGTGTACAACCAGTACGCCAACCAGGGCACCGACGCGCAGGCCTACATCGACCGGGCCTGGGCAGGCGCGCTGACGCTCATCCTGATCGTCATGGTGCTCAACGGCCTCGCCCGGCTCATCGCCAAGATCTTTTCCCCCAAGCTCGGCCGCTAGCCGTCAACTCGAAGGATTACATGTCCAAGCGCATCGAAGTCACCGACCTCAACGCCTTCTACGGCAAGTTCCTCGCCGTCGAAGGGGTCTCCCTGACGATCGAGCCCCGCAGCGTGACGGCCTTCATCGGGCCCAGCGGCTGCGGCAAGTCCACCCTGCTGCGCACCCTCAACCGCATGCACGAGGTCATCCCGGGCGCCTTCGTCGAGGGCGAGGTGCTCATCGACGGCAACAACCTGTACGGTCCCGGCGTGGACCCGGTGCTCGTTCGCCGCCAGGTGGGCATGGTGTTCCAGCGCCCGAACCCGTTCCCCACCATGTCGATCCAGGACAACGTGCTGGCCGGCGTGAAGCTCAACAACCGGCGGATGTCCAAGGGCGACGCGGATGACCTCACCGAGAAGTCCCTCCGCGGCGCCAACCTCTGGAACGAGGTCAAGGACCGCCTGAACGGGCCGGGTTCGGGCCTCTCCGGCGGCCAGCAGCAGCGCCTCTGCATCGCCCGCGCGATCGCGGTCGAGCCCGACGTCATCCTGATGGACGAGCCGTGCTCGGCGCTCGACCCCATCTCCACGCTCGCGATCGAGGACCTCATCGAGGAGATGAAGGCCGACTACACGATCGTGATCGTGACACACAACATGCAGCAGGCATCCCGCGTCTCCGACCGCACGGCCTTCTTCAACATCGCCGGCACCGGAAAGCCGGGCAAGCTGATCGAGTACGACGACACGACCACGATCTTCTCCAACCCGAGCGTGCAGTCCACCGAGGACTACGTCTCCGGCCGCTTCGGCTAACCCGCCCGTCAGGCGGTGCGGCCGAGCAGGTAGGCGTTGAAGGCGCTGGTGCGCTCGGCGTCGACCGGGAACGGTGCGCCGTCGAGCTCGGTCACGGCGACGGCGAGGCGCACGCTGGAGACCAGCCAGGCGGCATCCGCTGCCCGCAGCTCGTCGACCGGGATGTCGCGGTATTCGACGCCCTCCCCCGCCGCCTCCAGGTACTCGAACAGGCTCTGCTGGGTGGTGCCGTGCAGGATGGCGCCGCTCGGCGCCGGGGTGACGTACCTGCCGCCCGAGCGGATGACCACGCTCGAGGTGGGTCCCTCCATCACGTAGCCGTCGTGGGTGACGAAGATGGTGTCGTCCGCGCCGCGGCGCTTGGCCTCGCGCAGCGCGGCCATGTTGATCGCGTAGCTGAGCGTCTTGGCGCCCATGAGCAGCCAGGGCGCGACCTCTGCGACCCCGCGCGGGTAGCCGCGGTCGAGCGTGATCACGCGCACACCGTGGTCGCGGACGGCGCGGTAGTCGGGCGCCCTGGTCGCGTGCAGCCAGGCCGTCGGCGCCGGGCCGGACTCGACGCCGCGGCTGAGCACGAACTTGAGGGCGAGTTCGCCGTCCTTGGGAAGACGGTCCACCGCGTGGGCGATGGCCGCGCGCCACTGGGCCGGATTCGGTACCGGGAGTTCGCAGATCTGGGCGGAGTTCACCAGCCGGCTGATGTGCGGCTCGACCTCCTGCGGGTGGCCGTTGACCACGCTGAGCGTCTCGAAGATGCCGTCGCCGCGCTGCGTGCTGAGCTCCCCCACCCGCAGGGCCGGTGCGGCGGAGTCCATCTCGTGGAAGGTGTCCTCGAAGTTTGTGCGGGACGAATCCGCGGGCACCGGGTCGATCAGCAGGGTGAAGGGCAGGTTCATGCCCCGAGCCTACTGGCATCTCCGGGCCCGGGCAGGGCCGCTGGCGAGTGTCAGCTCTGATTGTCAGCTCTGGATGGCGACGATCGGCGCCGAGGTGGGCTGCGGCGAGCCGCCCTGCGGCTCGACGGTCACGCCGACCTGGTCGCCGGCATGCATGGTGCCCTCAAGCACCCGCCAGACCGTTCCGGATCCGGTCGAGTCGAACGTTCCGGCGGGGACCGCCCCGGCGTCGTTCATGTACCAGAGCTGGTAGTCCTGGTCGGCCGACAGCGCGGGCAGGTCCTGGACCATCAGTGCCGACAGCCCGAGCTCACCCGACCAGACCAGGGTGGCCGGCTGGCCGTCCGTGGTCGTGGTCGCGGCGCGCTGGGCGTCGGGAGCGGCGTTGATCTCGGCGAGCTGGGCCGCCTGCTGCTGCTCGAACTGGTTCGAGTTCAGGGCCTGGCCGACGAAGGTACCGCCGGCGAACAGGGCGACGGCGGCCGCGGCGGCGACCAGCATCCCGGCCGGGCGCTGGAACCAGCGCCTCTGGGCGCGGTCGGCCGCGGCGGAGCGCCTGGTGGAGGGCTCGGCGGGC